>VGFD01000628.1 GCA_016868975.1 Armatimonadota bacterium
GTCGTCGCGCGTTCCCTGCAAAAGGAGCGTGTCGTTGCGGCGCAGCGGCACGTCGCGCAGATCGGTCAGGGTGGTCTTTCCGCGGCGCTTCACGGCCAGCACCGAGACGCCGTAGCGCTCGCGGAACTCCAGGTCGCGGATGGTGCGCCGCACGGCCGCCGAGCCGGCGCTCACGATGGCCTCGGCCATGCGGGTCGACACCGGGGTCATGCTCTCCGGATGGAGCTGCACGTCCGGCGGGAGCTCCAGGCCCAGGCGCGTGGCGGCCTGCATCATGTCGTCCAGCGTCGCCTTGACCCTCAGGATGTCGCCGGTGTGCAGAATCTCGCGGGGGATGGGGCTGGAGATGCGGTCGCTTCCCCGGATGATCTCGATAACGTGCAGGCCGGCCCGCGCGCGCAGGTCGCTTTCCCGCAAGGTCTTGCCATTGAGCGGGGACTTCGGCGACACGACCAGCTCCGTGAGGTAGCGGTCCAGTCCGTAGGCGTGCGGCAGATCCCGATCCACGGCCCGGTCGGGAAGAAGGTGCCATCCCACGAACAGCAGGTACAGAAAGCCGCCGCAAAACAGCGACAGTCCCAGCGCGGTAATCTCGAACATCCCGATCGGCTGCATGCCGTGCTGCACCATGATGGCGCTCACCACGAGGTTGCTGGTCGTGCCCAGAAGGGTGCACACGCCGCCAAACTGCGCCGCGTAGGAGAGCGGAATCAGGAACTTCGACGGGTTGGCGCGCAGCGTGCGGGCGGCGTCCATGACCACCGGCAGATAAACGGCCACCACGCCGGTCACGTGCAGGAGGGACGCGGAGGCCGCGGCCAGGACCATCAGGGATCCGAGAAAGCGGCGCGGATGTCCCCGCGTGAGCCCGACCAGGCGCTGGGCCACCAGGGCGGGAGCGCCGGTCCGGGCGAGGGCCTTGGCAAGCACGAAGAAGGCCGCCACGGTGACCGTCGCCTCGCTGGAAAACCCGGAGAGGCCCTCCTTCACGTTGACCAGCCCGGTCAGCATCAAAGCCGCGGCGATCGACAGGCAGAGCACGTCCACGGCCACCGCCTCGGTGACGAAAAGAACGGCGGCGATCCCGATGATGGCCAGGAGCATCCAGAAGCCCATGAGGGAGCCGCTTGGCAGCTCACCTGCGTGCTTCCTGCAAACCCCGCAGGAAAACCCGCGCAAAGTGATCAAACTCGCCCCCCGGTAGGGATACGCTCGGGATTACCTGCTCATCAACGGCGCGTGGCGCGATCACGTGCTCACGACCAGGATTTCGGAGAAGCCGCCAGCGAAGCATGGCGCCCATGGCGTGTAATTTCTGCCCGTGGTGCGGCGAGCCCGGGCCCGAGCCAGATCACTGTGCGTCTTGCGGCAACACGTTCGACGACGTCCCCGGGAAAACCGGCTGGCCGGCGGCGGTGCTCGCGGTGGCCCTGCTCGCGGCGGGGACGGTCTACGGGCTCCGCTCCGTGACCCCGTATCACGCGCCGACACCGCGGGCCACCAGCACCTTCGTGGAGTCCCCGGTCGGAGCAACGGCGCCGCCGCCCGCGTGGCCCGGCGCCACCGCGTACCCGACGGCCCGCCCGGCCTCTTTGAAACCCGGCTTGGAGGTCACACCGTCGCCAAGGGCAGCCGAAAAAAGAGCAACCCCAACTCCCGCGCGCACGGTCGTGGTCGTGCCGCCCGTCCCCCGAGCGCCCGAGTCTCCCGCGCGGACCCCGACCCGCGTCTATCCGCAGCCTTCGCGCGTTCCGCTCGTGGTGGCCCCGGAAAATATCCCCCCGGTCGGCCCCACGGCGTACAACGAGCGCCCGGATGAAGCGTACTTCGCGGCGATCGACGCGCATGCCATGGCGGCCCCGGCCAGCGCGAAGATCGACGTGGCCTCGCTGGCCGCGTGGCTTGACAAGGGCGCGCCGAGCGACCTCCTGCGGGCGCGGGCGATTTTTCGCTGGATTACCGCCCACGTCCGCTACGACGAGGATTTCCTACGCACCGGCAGGCGTCCGTCGGGCGAGCCGGAAGAGGTGTTGAAAAGCGGCGTCGCGATCTGCGAGGGGTACGCCCGGCTGTTCGACGCGCTCGCCCAGGAGATGGGTCTGCAGAGCACGCTCGTCGAGGGCTACTCGCGGGGCAACGGATACGCACCCGGGCAGCCCTATCCGGCCCAGCCGGATCACGGCTGGAACGCGGTTTCCATCAACGGAAAATGGGGCCTGATCGACGCCACCTGGGGCGCCGGCTGCGTCAACGAAGACCGCCAGTATCAGGCGCGATTTTCGCCGCTGTTTTTTCTGGGCTCGCCGCGCGAGATGATCTACACCCACCTGCCAGCCGACCCGCGCTGGCAATTGCTGGCCCGCGAAGTGTCGGGCGCGGATCAGCAAAAGCTGCCCTACGTCACGCCGGTCGGTCTGGAGATGAACGTGCGGCCGCTCACCCATCGGAGCGCCGTCGTCGAAACCGGCGGCGAGGCGCGCATGGCCTTCGAAGCCCCGGCCGGAGTCGTGCTGCACGCCCGCGTTGTGCGCCAGGACAGCGAGGTTCCGGGGTCCGCCTTCGTTCAGCAGGAGGACGGCCGCTGGACGGTGCTCGCGAAATTTCCCCAGGCCGGCGCCTACGACGTGCAGCTCTTCGCGGGAGGCAGCGAGGGCGGGCGCCAGGCCATCTCCTACCGCGTCGTGGCCAGCGCGGCGTCCACAGCCGGATTTCCCAAGATGTACCGCTCGTTCGCCGAGCACGGCGCACAGCTGCAGTTTCCGCTTGACGGGCGGCTCAGCGCGCGCCGCCCGCAGGACTTCGCCATCAAGGTGCCGGGCGCGGAGGCGGTGATGCTGGTCAACAACGGGGAGTGGGTCCCCCTGGCGGCGGAGGGCGGCGGGCGCTTCACGGGGACCGTGGAGGTGGCGGCCGGCAAGGTTGTCCTGGCCGCGCGCTTCCCCAACGGCCAGAAAGACCACTACGACTACCTGGTAGAGTACCGCGGGGAGTAGTTTTCCAGAGGAACCCCGCGCCCCGTCGTCAAACCTCACGCCATCTTAGGAGAAGTCATGAGCACCGAACGCGAAAGCCTCGACGTCGACGTTCTCATTGTCGGCGCCGGGCCCGCTGGACTGTCCGCCGCCTAC
>VGFD01000629.1 GCA_016868975.1 Armatimonadota bacterium
AGCGTGTCGGCACGGACACCGTGCACAGTAGCGTGTCGGCACGGACACCGCGCACGGTAGCGTGTCAGCCACGGACACCGCGCACAGTAGCGTGTCAGCCACGGACACCGCGCACAGTAGGGTGTCAGCCACGGACACCGCGCAACTTCTCGGTCGGGCTTACAGATGCAGTACTAGACCCGACGCTATCCCGCCCCCAGCAGGTGCAGCACGATCCCGTCCGGCTTCGACCGGGGAAGGAAGAATGCCGCCGTTCCGTGCAGGTTGATCTCCGCGCCGGATGCCGGGTCGCGCAGGCGCACGATGCGCGAGAGTCCGAACCGCGTGATGGTAACCTCCGACGTCGCGCGAGGGAAGCGGTGCACCTCACGGCCGGGCTCATCGTCCTCCCAGCAGAGCACGTGGATCGCGTCGGCGGTGACCGCCACCAGCAGGGTCAGGGACATCTCCATCCGGCGAGCGGCTTCCTCCTTGGCGAGCCGGCTGCCGACGGCGGCGCCAACTCCCTGCGCCAGGGCATCGCCCCCGAGGATCGCGCCCGCCAGCTCTCCGCAGACAATGCCTAGCTTCTCCGCGTGGACGACGTCCTGCAAACCGAACACGCCTGCGGCAAGGACGTCCTCGTGAAGCGCCGCTGCGGCCTTTTGGACAAGGTAGCTCTCGTCACCGTCGTTGCTCACGCTCGCTCCTCCTCGGGGAGTGCCTTTCGAGTATCCCCGCTGCGAAGCCTCTCGTGCGCCGGTCCGGCGATGGCGGGCTACGCTCCAGAAACCATGCGAAGCCACCGTGATCGCTGGGCGCTCAATTCTGCGTCCCGCCGACGGACATCCCAGTCTCGGTCATCGCCGACCCGCGGTCGTGGCGCTGCAGGCCCCGGGCAAGTAGCCCTCAGGCCAGCGCGGGCGGGTCCCCCAGATGCCGGGGGGGCTTGCCGGCGTACAGGTTCGCTTCGATCTGTTCCAGGGCCGTGCCGCGCGTCTCCGGAACGAGGAGGAAGGCGAAGACGAAGCCGACCGCGGTGCAGGCGCCGAACAGGAAGAATACGTTACCCATGCCCATAGCGTTCACCAGCGGATCGAAGCTGTACGAGACGGCCATGTTGAACGCCCAGTTGGCCACGCTGGCCACCGCCATGCACGTGCCGCGCAACTGAAGCGGGAAGATCTCGGACATGATGACGTACGGCACGCCGCCCAGGCTCACGGCGAAGAAGGCGATGAACAGCAGCACCATGATGAGGGAGAGGTGGGCAGAGGAGGCCGACGGCTGCCCCAGGATCGCACCGACGCTGACCAGGCAGGCGATCATGCCCACGAATCCGCCCAGCAGCAGTGGCCGCCGTCCCGCCCGATCCACCAGCCACACCCCGATCACGGTGGCGGCGACGTTCACGATGCCCATGACGAACTGCGCCTCGTAGCTGGACGTGCCGCCGAACCCAGCGGCTCTGAAGACTTGGGGGCCGTAGTACATGATGGCGTTGATGCCCGACAACTGCTGGAAGACGAACAGGCCGAAGGCGACCATCACCAGCGGCAGGAAGCGCGGGGAGAGCATGGTCCGGATGCCACCGCCCGCCTCCCGTTTCGCGCTATTGCCGATCTCGTCGACTTCCTCCTGGACGTCGTCCTTGCCGAGCAGCAGGCGCAGCACCTGCGCGGCCTCGTCGTTGCGCCCCACCGACACCAGCCACCGCGGGCTCTGCGGCACGGCGAGCAGTCCCACGAACATCATGGCCGCGGGCAGCACCCCGGCGGCGATCATGCCCCGCCAGCTCCCGCTGTCGGCGAGCGCAAAGTTGATCAGGAACGCAAGCACCAGCCCGATGGTGATGGCCAGTTGAAACAGGAACACCAGCGTCCCACGCACCGCCGGCGGCGCCACCTCCGACAGGTACATCGGCGCCACCATCGACGAGACGCCAACAGCGAGTCCCATGACGAGGCGGCCGGCGATGACGGTGTCGATATTGGGCGCAAGCGCCGCAGTGAGCGATCCGATGATGAACAGCAGCGCGGAGTACCGCAGGCTGGTCCGCCGCGACAGCCGGTCGGCGCACCATCCGCTGATGATGGCGCCCACGACCGCGCCCATAGGCACGGCGCCGACGACGAGTCCCGCAAGACTCGCGCCGCTCGCGCTCTTCGGGTCCACCTGAAACGTCTTGAACAGGAAGTCCTGCGCGCCGCTGATCACTCCGGTGTCAAACCCGAACAGCAACCCCGCCGCCGAGGCCACCAGAGCGATGACGATAACGTGCGTTGAGTGGCTCACTATTTGCAATTGTACCTCCTCCGCTCCTGACGGCGTTCGCTACCGCTGCTGACGAGCCGCGGGGGCCCCGGGATCACTCGCTACAGCGTCGAGGCTCGTCCACCGTGAGAAGACCTGCATGTCGTCCAGGACGGTTTTGTGAAAGCCGTGCTTCAGGTGGAAGAACTTCGCTTTAGCACGACAAAGCACTTCTCCGTGACCAGGCGCACGTCCGTGGAGCATTCGGCGATCAAGAAAATTCTCGAACATCTCGGCGCCTTCCTGGCGCGCAAATTCCCTGCCCTTGAAGGTGCCGACGGGATATAACAAACTCAGGATTCCCATAAGCCTCCCTCCGTGCAGCTCCGCTTGCTGGTTGGGGACACCTGATTCCAGGGACGCGATGCGGCGAAGGTGATGCCGCCGTCAACCGCTGCAGGTCTACGCCGCGCTCCACGAGCGAGACAAAGCCATCCTCGACAGCTATTACGACCCCCGCCGGGACCCCTACATGGAAGCTGGCTGAGCCGGCGAGACTACCCGGTATTTCGCAGCCCCGCGGCTATGCCGTTGATGGTTCAGCAGGGCCTCCACCACTTCAGGATCCTCGCTGGCGCGGCTGCGGCGCAGCAATTCCGCCTGCAGCAGGTATAGCGGATCGACGTAGGGATTGCGCACCTCGATGTTCCGGCGCAGCACCGGATTGTCTTGCAATAAATACGCGTGCCCGAGCACGCGCATCACCAGGTCGCGGAATTTGTCAATAGGTTTGAGACACCTGGGCGGTCGTAATTACTGTAGATTCCGGGGCCGCCGGAACGGTGCCTGGCGGGTTTATCCAGACGGCTGTGGGCGCTTGAGCCACTCGAGGCT
>VGFD01000630.1 GCA_016868975.1 Armatimonadota bacterium
CCCGACAGGTGGCCCTGCCTTCGTTGCAGGAAGGCTTCGGGCTGCCGGTGCTGGAGGCGATGGCGAGCGGCGCGCCGGTGGTTTGCTCGGATATTCCCGCGCTGCATGAGGTGGGAGCGGATGCGGCGGCCTATTTCCCGCCCCGTGACGTGGCGCTCATGGCGCGCGTAATCGGTGGGGTGTGGGGGGACGCCGACCGCCGGGCGGCCATGCGGGCCGCGGGCCTTGTGCGCGCCGGCGCGTTCACGTGGGACGCCTGCGCGCACAAGGTCATGGAAGTGTATCGCTCGTCATGCTGATTGCCGAGGCGCGCTGGCTGTCCGAACGCCTCGCCGAAATCGAGGCCATTTCGCCGCTGCTTCACGTGGGAAGCGCGAGCGAGGACTTTCGCGTGCGCGGGCAGCCCTGGATAGACGAAATGGTGTTCCGTCCCTTGCGGGCGCGCGGCGTGTCCGTCGTTCACGTCGACGCCCAGGCGGCTCGCGGGGTTGACGTGGTGGGCGATCTGACCGACCCCGACTGCCTGGCGCGGCTGCGGGAAGAGGCGCCGCGTTCCATTTTGTGCTCCAACCTGCTCGAGCATTTGCGTGATCGCGGCCCGCTCTGCCAGGCCATGGTGGACATCCTGCCGGCGAGCGGCTGGCTGCTCGTGACAGTGCCCTTTCGGTACCCGTACCACGCCGATCCGATTGATACCATGTATCGTCCGGACGTTCGGGAGCTGGCCGCCACCTTTCCCGGCACGCGGCTCGTGCGTGGCGACGTGGTCCGATGCGGCACCTGGTGGGACTATGTCGCCACCTCTCCGCGGGCGGTGCTGATGACGTTGATACGCCTGTGCACGCCGTGGCGCTCGCCGCGCAGCTGGTTCACGGCCGTCTGTCACGTCCCCTGGATCTTCCGCCGCTTTGAAGCGACCTGCGTCGTTCTCCAGAAGGTCTAAACCTGAGCCGACCGGGCGCACTCCTCGATCACCGCGGCCACGGAGCGCGCGGACTGCTCCGCACGGAACATCTGCTCGACGCGCCGCCGACCGGCCCCGCCCCACTCCGTCTGGATCGACTCATCGGAGAGGACTTCCCGCATCGCGCCGGCCAGCGCGGCGACGTCCCGCGCGGGAACCAGCAGCCCGGTCACCCGCGGCACGACCATCTCCGGGATTCCGCCGACCTGTGTCCCGATCACCGGCCGCTCCATGGCCATCGCCTCGAGGACGATTGTCGGGAGCGGATCCGGCAGACGCGACGCCTGCACCACCACGTTGGCGGCGGCGAGAAGCGTGGGAACGCCGCCCATCTCGAGCCGCAAGCGAATGGACTCACCGCCTGGATCCGCGGCGGACGCCTGGGCTTTCAGCCGCCTCAGAAATTCCTCGCCGCCCACGTAGGGGGCGCCGGCCGCCAGGAACACCGCCTGCGGCATGTCCCGCAGCACCATCTCGGCCGCCGCCAGAAAATCCTCGACGCCTTTCCATTCCGCCATCTGGCAGATGGTCGCGGCGATGGGAGCATCCGGCGGCAGCCCCAGCGCCTTTCGCGCCGTGGCGCGCTCATGGGCGCTTGGATTCCACGTCTTCAAATCCAGGCCGTTGTAGATCACGCGCACGTTGTCCACGCGAGCGCCGAGATCGCCAAAGTTCTCCCTCACCGCCTGTGAATCGACAATGACCATGCGGCAGCGTGAGGCGAGCAGGCGCACCGGCCAGGCCAGTCGGCCGCCAAAGATATCGTGGCTGTGCAGAATCAGGGGAATGTGTAAAATTTCCGCTCCAAGGAGCGCATAGATTGCCGCCATCAGATTGATCGCCACGATTGCGGCCGGGCGGTGGCGCAGCCAGGCGCGCAAAATGTACCAGAACGACAGCAGGCAGTTCGTCGCATGGGCCAACAAGTTCAGTGGGAAAGGCGGAATTGCCAGGAGGCGCATGACCTCGACGGCAACACCCTGGGCGCGGTACGCCTCCGCCAGCTTTCCCGGGGGCACCAGCGCGATGGCTTCGATTTCCCTGGCAAGGAACGGCTGCAGATACAGTGAGACTTTCTCAGCCCCACCCAGGAATGCGAAAAAATGAAAGAAGCAGATGCGCCTTCGTGGTGCGGTCACCCGAGCGCACTTTGGTGAGGGCCATTGCTCTTCCTCTCACGGCCCCCGCTAGCTAGCCGTACGACGGCTCCGCGCCGCTGTCGAGCCAGTGGAGGATCTGTCCGACCCGCGCCTCCGTGGTATGAAAACGCTGAAATTTGGCCTGCGCCTGGCGCGCGATTTTCAACGCCGCCCCGGGGTCGCGGCGCACGCGCTCAATTTGCTCGACCAGCTGGAGCGGCTGCGTGCGCTCGTAGAGCAGGATTTCCTTGCCGTCCTCAAAGAGCGCCTCATTGCGCGGTCGGTTGGGAATTCTCCAGGAGATAATCGGACAACCCGCTGAGATGCCCTCGATCACGCGTCCCGCGTAGGTGTGGACATAATGCGGAAGGTTGACGACGGCGCTGCCCTGCCGCTGGGCCCGCAGCATGCTTCGATAGATACCTCGGCGCGTGAGACGCAGCACCTGCAAGTACGCGCGCAGCGTCTCACGCGCGTCCTCGCGCGCGCCTCCCTTGAAGAGGCGGCGTACACGAAAGCGCTTCAGAAAGGGGAAGGCGATCTCCGTGAGCGTGCGGCGGGAGACCCCGGGCGGGGCAAAGTGTGCCTCCAGTGCCTCGTGCAGCGCGTCGAAGAGACCGGGATAGAGGGTGCCGTCCTCCGGCGGGCGCAACCGGTGCAAGACCCTGGCGAAATCTGGCCGCTCCAACAACTTCAGCCGCTCGCCGTACACGTTTCCGATGAACAGCGCCGGCGCGTTCGGCGAGGGCAGCCGCGGCTCAAGGGAAAATCGGGCGGGCGCCGGCATCGGCCACCACAGGTATCGCAGTCCCGGATGATCACGCCGCAGGTCTTCCACGTCCGCCTCATCGGCCACGAGCACGTGCGTGAGATGGGGCAGCTTCTGGCAGGTGGACGGGCGCAGCTCGCCGAGTTGCGTCGAGATCTTGTGATCTTCCTTGCTGTAGCGCATCGACTCGGGGACGATGCCAACGCGCACCGGCGCCAGCTCTTCGAGCCATTGCAAGAACGCCTCGTC
>VGFD01000631.1 GCA_016868975.1 Armatimonadota bacterium
CTGACCTGATTAAGACGCACCACAACGTGGGAGGCCTGCCCGAAGATCACAAGTTCCGCCTGTTGGAACCGTTCCGCCGCCTGTTCAAAGACGAGGTGCGGCGCCTTGGCCGGGAGATGGGCATGCCCGCGGAAATGCTGGAGCGCCAGCCGTTCCCCGGGCCGGGCCTGGCGGTGCGCCTGCCCGGCGCGTTTTCCGCGGAGGCCCTGGACACGCTGCGCGAGGCGGACGCCATCGTGCGCGAGGAAATTGAGGCGCGCGGATTGCACCGCGGATTCTGGCAGTATTTCGGAGTGCTGTTGCCGGTGAGATCGGTGGGCGTGATGGGCGACCGGCGCACCTACTCGCGCGCCGCCGCGATACGGGTGGTGACCTCGCAGGACGGGATGACGGCGGACGTTCCCGAAATCCCCTTCGAGGTTCTCAAGAAAATCTCGAATCGAATTGTGAACGAAGTGCCCGGCGTGAACCGCGTGGTGCTCGACCTGACTTCCAAGCCGCCCAGCACCATCGAGTGGGAATGAAAGTTCTCGTCGTCGGCTCCGGGGCCCGCGAGCATGCCCTGGCCTGGAAATTGTCCCAGTCGCCGCGCGTGACCGAGGTGCTGGTGGCGCCCGGCAACGCCGGCACCGGCCGCGTGGCGCGCAACGTCCCGGTGGTGGAAAACGACGTGCGGGGCATCGTTGCGCTGGCCCAGCGCGAGAAAGTCGGGCTGGCGGTGGTCGGGCCCGAGGTCCCCATCGTGGCCGGCGTGGCGGATGCGATGGAGGCGGAAGGCATCCCCGTGTTCGCGCCGAGTCGCCGGGCCGCGCGCCTGGAGGCCAGCAAGGTGTGGGCCAAGGCTTTCCTGGCGCGGCACGGGATTCCGACGGCGCCCTTCCACGTGAGCAGCCGCTTCGAGGACGCGGTGGCGCTGGTCCGCATGATGCCCACGCCCCTAGTCATCAAGGCGAGCGGGCTGGCGGCCGGCAAGGGCGTCAGCGTGGCGTCCACCATCCGCGAGGCGGAGGAAGTGCTGCGCCGCTTGATGGTGGACCGCGCGATGAACGGCGCCGGCGACGAGGTCGTGCTGGAGGCGTTCCTGGAGGGCCGCGAGGTCTCGCTCCTGACTTTCCTGGACGGCAAGACGGCGCTGCCCATGCCGCTGGCCTGCGACCACAAGCGCGCTGAGGACGGCAACCGCGGTCCCAACACCGGGGGGATGGGCGCGTACAGCCCGGCCTCCTGGGTGAGCGCGGACGTCGACGCCGCAAT
Organism: Armatimonadota bacterium; assembly: GCA_016868975.1. Classification (GTDB taxonomy): domain Bacteria; phylum Vulcanimicrobiota; class Xenobia; order RGZZ01; family RGZZ01; genus VGFD01. The sequence goes on from VGFD01000631.1 coordinate 1,255, forward strand.
CCGCGAGAAGATCTATGAGCCGGTGCTGGAGGCGTTGCGCTCGGAGGGCATCGACTACCGCGGCGTGCTGTATTTCGGCGTAATGGTGACGCCGGAAGGCCCCTGGGTGCTGGAGTTCAACGTGCGCCTCGGAGACCCTGAGACGCAGGTGCTGCTGCCGCTGCTCAAAACGGATCTGGCCGAGTTGATGCTGGCCTGCGCCGAGGGACGCCTCAGCGAGGTGCCCGCGGAGTGGTCCGAGCAGGCGGCCTGCGGCGTGGTGGTGGCCTCGCGGGGTTATCCGGGACCCTACGAGCGCGGGGTCGCCGTGCCCGACGTCGCCGAGATGGACGACCTCCTGGTGTTTCATGCGGGGACGGCGCAAAATGGCGGCGGGCACCTGGTCAGCGCGGGCGGCCGGCTGCTCACCGTGGTGGGGCTTGGCGATGACCTGGCGGCCGCGCGTACCCGCGTCTATGATGCCCTGGGCCGGCACAACTGGTCAGCATTTCATTATCGAAGGGATATCGGGAAGACATGAGTGTGGACCTGGAATCCCTCGGACTCATCGACGACCATCCGGCGGAGGAGTGCGCCGTGGTGGGTATCTACGCGCCCGGGCACGACGTGTCCCGGCTGGCGTACTTCGCACTGTACGCGCTGCAGCACCGCGGCCAGGAGTCGTCGGGCATCGCGGTCAGCGACGGCAAGCAGTTCGAGTGCTACAAGGACATGGGGCTGGTTTCCCAGGTATTTAATCCGGAGATCTTGCAGCGGCTCCAGGGACATCTCGCGGTGGCGCACAACCGCTATTCCACGACGGGATCCTCGCGGATCGACAACGCGCAGCCGCTGCTTCTGAAGTCGCACCTGGGGCAACTGGCGCTGGCGCACAACGGCAATTTAACCAATTACCTCGAGCTGAAGAACGAGTTGCTGGCGCGCGGCCTGACGTTTGCCACCACCTCGGACACGGAAGTGGTCTTGAAGATATTTTCCCTGGCCGAGGGGGACACGCTGGCGCAGAAGCTGGTGAATACCGTGCGCCGCCTGTTCGGCTCGTATTCCGTGGTGCTCGCGACGCCGGACGCGCTGATGGGGTTCCGCGATCCGCTCGGCGTGCGCCCCTTGTGCATCGGACGCATCGGGGGCGAGCGCAAGGACGACGGCTGGGTGCTGGCCTCCGAGTCGTGCGGGCTGGCCACCATCGGCGCCACGTTCGTGCGCGAAGTGCGGCCCGGCGAGGCGGTGATCATTGATCGCGGCGGGCTGCAGTCGGTGCAGGCGGCGGAACTGGAGCACCACGCGCTGTGCCTTTTTGAGTACGTGTATTTCGCGCGCCCGGACACCCTGATCAACGGGGACAACATCTACAACGCACGCTATCGCATGGGGCAGCACCTGGCGCGGGAATATCCCGCCGACGCGGACCTGGTCATCGCGGTTCCGGACTCGGGCGTGCCTGCAGCCATGGGCTATGCGGACGAATCAGGGATCCCGTACGGAGAGGGACTGATCAAGAACCGCTATATCGCGCGCACCTTCATCCAGCCAGACGACAACATGCGCAAGGTGGGCATCAAGCTTAAGTTCAACCCGCTGACGCACAATATCCACGGCAAGCGGATCGTGATGATCGACGACTCCATCGTGCGGGGAAACACGACCCGGGCCCTGGTGAAGTTGCTCAAGGACGAGGGCGTGAAAGAGGTGCACGTGCGCATCACGTCGCCGCCCATGATCCACCCGTGCTTTTACGGTGTGGACACGGCCACGCACGAGCAATTGATCGCGCACAAGTATGAGGTGCCGGATATCTGCAAATACATCGGAGCCGACAGCCTGGGATATCTGTCGCTGGACGCGCTGATGGAGGACACCGGCTAC
>VGFD01000632.1 GCA_016868975.1 Armatimonadota bacterium
TCCTCCTCCAGGTCGGCGAGGATCAGCTCCGAATACGCGAGAATCGCGGTGAGCACGTTGAGGGTTTCGCGACAGACGGCATCGACGTAAGCTCCGTCACCCTCGGTGCGGATGCGCTCGGCCACATCCGGATGTCGAGCGGACCAGTAGACCGCCCACGCCAGGCTCGTCGCGGTGGTTTCGTGGCCGGCCATCAGGAGGCTTACCAGCTCGTCCCGCAAGGCTTGATCGTGCATTGCGCCACCGTCCGGATACCGCGCCGCGATCATGTGCGTGAGCATGTCTGGCTGCGCTGCGTCCGGCACCGCGCGGCGCTCGCGGATCTCTTCGTACAGCAGGCGATCGAGCTCGTCTTTACGGCGCTGAAATCTCGGCCAGGGGTGCAACTCGCCTACCGGCTCTCCTTTGTTGGGCGGCGCCGGGACGCCCAGCGCCAGGGCGTCCAGCAGGCTGCGGATTGCACTGCGAATCTCGTCGTGCCGCTTTCCCCGCTCCAGGCCGAAAACCGCGCGCAGAATGACTTCGAGCGAAATCTCCAGGAAGGCTGTGAGCAGGGAAAAACTGTCGCCCACCCGCCATTTCTCAGAAACTTCGCAGGCACCCTCGCGGATGAGAGCGCAATGGTGCTTGATATGCGCTGGCTGAAAAGGAGGTCCCAGCAGGTGGCGCTCGCGACGGTGCCGCTCGCCGTCCAGCAGCAAGAGCGAGCCAGAACCCATGAATCCCAGCCAGACGGCATTTCCTTCGCCCGCGTCCAGCCTTCCGTCAGTGCATGTCAACACCTGTCGGACCGTGTCCGGGTGGGAGAAAATGACGTGCTGTCCGGTTCCTTTGAGCGTGATGGTAAAGGTGTCGCCGAATTCTTTCGCGCAGTCCTTCATGAATTCGTAGGGCTGCGCGAACCAGCGAAGCGTTTGTTCCGCGGGTGATGACGATGGGCCGGGGGGAAGCACGTTCACGAGTTGGGCTGGCGAAGCATGCTGATCCACCGCGTCATCCACTGCGCATGCATCGCCACGCGCGCGCCGGTGGACAGCTCACGCTCCAGCTTGCCCTGCATGTACATCGTGCGGCAGGCCGAACGCTGCAATTTTCCGCTGCTCGTTCGAGGCAACTGACCGGGGGCGACCAGGGTGACGTCGAACGGTGTCAGGCCGAATTTCGACTGGATTTGTCGGGTAATGTCGTGGCGCACCGAATCTTGCAACCGAAAACTCCTGGGGCTCAGCTCCGCCACGATGTGCAGCCGCTCCGTGCCGGACGCGCCGGGTGTCGAGAAGGCCACCACGCGCTCGGGACGAAGGCCGGCCACCGCAGTGACGCATCCTTCCAGATCGGAGGGTGAGAAATTCTGGCCGGCCACGATGATGAGATCTTTTAGTCGGTCAATGACGTAGAGATATCCGTCGGCGATGTAGCCCAGGTCACCGGTGCGCAGCTCGGTGCGGTCCTCGCCGTCATGGCCGTAATATCTTGGCGATATGGAGGGGCCGGCGGTGACCACCTCTCCTATGGTGCGTTCCCCAAGCACCTCATGGGTCACCGGGTTCTGAATCGTGAAGCGATGCCCGGGCATGGGGCGTCCCACCGAAACAAAACGGATCGCTTGCGGGGAATCGGCCGAAACGGGTTTCGCCGTTGCGTGAGCGGCCATGATCGCACGGTCGATGCTGTCCACCACCGGTACCGTGCCCGCTTCGGGAAAGGCAACCGCGAGCGTTGCCTCCGCCAGGCCGTAGACCGGGAAATAGCTGGTGGGTCGAAATCCACATGGCGCGAAGCGCTGGACAAACGCATCCATCATCGAAGGGTCGATCGGTTCCGCACCGTTGTATGCTAGCCGCCATGTCGACAGATCCAGTTCGGCGATTTCGCGATCCGAGATGCTGCGGGCGCACACGCAATAGGCGAAATTTGGTGCGACTGTGCAAGTGCCGCGGAACCGATCGATGGCGCGCAGCCAGGTGGACGGCCGGGCGATAAAGGTCAGAGGCGACATCACGTAGGTCGGCATTCGCCAGTACACTGGAAACAACAGCCCTCCCACCAGACCCATGTCGTGGTGCAGCGGGAGCCAGGTGACAAAGCGATCCTGCATGGTGGACCCGGTCGTATGCCCGATGGCCTTCACGTTGGCAGCGAGGTTTTCATGGGTGATCACGGCGCCTCGAGGCCGTCCTGTACTGCCCGAGGTGTACTGGATGAAGGCGACCTCGCCCCGAGGTTGTGCGGGAAGCAATCGCTGTGCGGGCCGCACGCTTGCGGCCTCGGCTTCCAGGGATGGTGGGTCGATGACCGGAACCGTCGGGCCGCCCACCGGGCGGATCTTCTCCCACTGCGCGGTCTTTTCCACCAGCATCAAGGACGGCTCGCAGTCGTCGGCCACTGAGAGCACACGGACCAGGAATACTTCCGGAAGTGCGAAGTCGCCGATGCCCGGCAAAGGAACCGGGAGATAACCGCCCGCCCAACACGCCAGCAGACAGGCGAGCATTTGCTCGGGCTGGCTGGTGCAGAGCAGAATGCGATCTCCAGGCCGCAGACCGCGTGCTTCGAGCGCGCGACCCATGCGGAACGCACTCTGCGCGAGTGCCTCGTATGTGTACGGCCGGGCGTCCATCCGCGGGCCCGACGTGCTCACCGAATACAGCGCGGCGCGCGACGGATCTTCCGCCAGGTGGCGGTTGAACGTCTCCAGGTAACCGGCGATCGGAAAATACCCCTCCAGCGGGCGGGGCGTGGGCTGCGCCGCCTGGAGGCGGCGGTCGATGACCGAGCCGGGGCCGGGCTCTTGATATGTGGGCAGCGTCATTGGTAAAACCCCCGTCCGGCGGCCAGCCACTGGCGCGCGGTGTCTATGTCGTCCTGCAATAATAGATGGCGGAAGCTGTTTAGGCGCCGCAATATTCCGCGCACCCGGGGCACCGTCAGGTGCTGCAGCAGGCTGCCGTGCGCCAGCGGAAAATCGAGCAACTCGCGGGCCAGCACGTCGGCCGCTGTCGGGTGGGCCAGCGCGCCGCTGCGCAGTGAGCGCACCGCCGCGGCCAGCAGCGAGATGCGCAGCGCGTCGAGAATCCGCCGATCGGGCGCGGCCGGGCGACGGCGG
>VGFD01000633.1 GCA_016868975.1 Armatimonadota bacterium
CCTTCGAGCACGCGCACGCGGGCGGCCAGCGCCACCAGTCGGGCGGCCACCTGCTCCAGCGCGGCGTCCAGGCTGCCCACCCCGCCCGGCACGCGGAGCCGCGCGATGGCGCGCACCGCCGCGTAGCGCACCCCGGCGGCGCTGTCCGAGAGCGCGCCCAAGAGGACGTCCGCGGCGTCCGGGCTGCCAATCTCGCCGATGACCTGGCAGATGCGCGCCCGCGTCTCGGCGTTCTCCACCGACAGCGCGTGGCGCAGCAGCATCACGCCGGTCGCGCGCGAGGTGGCGAGCGCCCGGCCGGCCTCCTCGCTGGTCTCCGGATCCCGCAGAAGTCGCAGCAGCGCCGCGTAAGTGGCCGGGTCGAACGGTCCCCGCAAGCGTGAGGCCGCGCGGCGCCGCACCTCCAGCGCGGCATCGAAGAGAAAACGCCACGCCAGCTCGCGCGCCTCGTCTGGAAGCGGGACGGGCAACGCGGACGCCGCCGCAGCCGCGTTGCCGTGCACCGACCCGTTGCGCGCCGGCTGCTCGGCAAGCGCCTCCAGCGCCTTCACCACCTGGTCGGGGGACCAGCCGAGATCCCCCAGGCTACGCAGCATGGCCGCCCGCGCCTCCGCATCCGACTCGCGCGCGGCCCGCTCGGGGATCTCCCCCAAGAAGGACTCGCTCCAGCCCGATTCGGTGGCCGCAAGTCGTCCCAGCGCGTCGGCCGCCTGCCGCCGCACCGCGGCATCCTCGTCGTCGAGCAGCCGCCACAGCGCCTCGAACGCCTCGCGCGGGGCCACCACCGCCAGCGTCTCGGCGGCCTCCCGACGCACCAGCGGGGAGGCGTCTCCGAGCCGCTCGGCCACCTGCGGGCCCAGGTGGCGCATCCCCGGCTCGCGGATCATCTGGAGCGCAAACACGACCAGATCCTGGCGGCCGGAGGCCAGCGACTCGCGCAGCAGGTGGGCCACGGCGTCGTCGGTGAGGCTCTCCAGCGCGGACAGCGAGGCCAGCCGCGCGGACTCGTCGGGGGATGAGAGGTTGTGCATCAGCGTGTCCAGGTAGCGGCGCCGCAGCGTGCCCACGACCAGCAGCCAGGCCAGCAGCAGCGCGGGGATGAGCGCGCGCGCGAGGGCCGGCTCATTGCGGAACGCCAAAAGGAGCGCGCCCGCAAGCCCCATCGCCAGCGGGCTGACCACCAGCCGCAACGTGGTGATGACCGCGTCGCGACGGGCGGGCGGGATCGCCGACAGCACGGTGTCGCCGGCCGCCGCCAGCAGCGTGATCTGAAAAAGCTGGTCGAGAAAGCGCGCGCAGGTGACCAGCACGATGTTCAACGACAGCGCCATCGCGCCGGCCGGGACCAGCATGAGGGCGGGCGGCGCGGCCATGGTCCCGACCACGCCCAGGCGCGTCATCAGGCGTCCGGCCAGCCCGAGTTGCACCACCAGGGAAACCAGGCTCACCGCGCCGCTGACCCAGGCGTAGTAGTTCGCGAAATCCGCCTCGTTCGCGCACTGCCGCAGCAGGATCACGTTGAACTGGAAGTCGATCAGCCAGGACACCAGCACGGTAAGCGCGGTGATGGCCACCAGTGGCACGGCGACGGGGATGTCCAGGAAGCTCCCGCCGCTCCCCACGGGCGCGGCCACGCGCGGGCGATACACCGACGCGCCTTCAAACAGCACCGCCACGGCCAGCAGGCAAAACGACCAGGCCACCGCGAGAATCTCCGCTCCCAGCGGCGCGGTCAGGAGCGGCGCCACCAGTCCGGCCGCGATGGCCCCGATGCTGCCGCCCGCGCCGATCAGCGGAAACAGCCGCTTGGCCTGGCGCGGATCGTAGACTTCGGTGGCGATCGTCCACAGCGGCAGCATGCTGGCGTAGCCGGCCACGGCGGCGGCCACGAAGAACGCCCAGACCGCCCAATCCTCGCCGAGCACGAAATAGACGCCGGCCAGGACCAGCCCGAACCCTCCGTGGATGAGCCAGAGCGCGTGGCGGCGGGACAGGGCGTGGACCGCGCGGGAGATGGCCGGCGTGACCACCAGCATGACCGCCGCGGAGAGGATGAACGCCCAGGGCAGCGCGTCCGCGCCGATGCGCCTGGTGAAGATCGAGTTGGAGGCGGACAGCCCGAACACGACTCCCGCCACCAGCAGGGCGTCGGCCACCACGAAGGCCGGCAGGGTGCGCCACTCGTCGTCGGTGATGAGCAGCAGCAAGCCGAGGCGGCGCCGCAGCGCCGTCCAGCCCCCGGTGTTGGAATCACGCGCGCTGGAGGCCAAACTCCGTCCGTACCTGCACTTCGAAGATGCGCGGCCAGGGAAGTGCGGCGTCGAGCCGCCGCAGGTCGTCAACCCGCCAGGCGGTGCCGCGCGGACCCGGGGTCACGCCGCCGCGAAAGCCCTTCTCGAAAAAGCGCCCGGCCGCCTCCCGAAGGCGGCGGTCGACCTCGCCGGCCACCTCCGAGTGGGCCTCGCCCAGCGCGTAGATGTTGCGGCGCTGCAGCGCCAGCCGAGCGCCGACCTCCTGGCGCACCTCCGACTGGTATGCCCAGTCGTCGACGAAGCGCTCGAACAAGAAGCGGACGTGCGTCTCCGTCGAGGCCCGCGGGTCGAGCGCGTCATCCCGCAGAGAGGCCCAGCGGATGAGCGCCTGCGCCAGCACCGTCCCCACCGTGTTGCCCGCGGTGTTCCAGGCGGCGTAGCCGGCCAGGCGGGCCAGGGGCATCTCCTCGGCCAGCGCCGCCACCAGGGCGCGGTCGCCGCCGTTCGCGTAGGCCAGGTCGGCCACCGCCGCGAGCGGCTCACAGGCGGCGACTTCCCGCGCCAGAGCGCGCACCCGGCGGGACGCCCGGGGCGGGAGAATCTGCGTGGACGCCTCCTGCTGGGCGCCCGAAGGGCCGTGCACGAACAGCACCACGTCGGGCGCGTCGCGCGTGGCGGTCAGCCCGAGCACGGCCAGGTGCGCCTCGACCAGCGGCTGCACGGCACGATCTTCGTAGCGGGTCACGCGGCGGGCGAGCGTTTCCGGAGAATAGCGGACTTCCACCCGCGGCTTGCGGGGGGATTTTTCCAGAACCGTCCGCGCGAGGAGCAGCAGCGCAAGCTCG
>VGFD01000634.1 GCA_016868975.1 Armatimonadota bacterium
CCTCCGGGTCGTTCGAGCGGTCACGGCGGGGTCAACGGCTCACGACCATGCAGTTGGCCACCGACCTGACTCCGGGCAGCTGGCCCACGGCGCGGTTGATCTCATCGAGTTCCTCCAGCGAGGACACCTTGCCGGTGAGCCATACCACGCCGTCATCACTGCGGATGCCCAGCTCCTGGATGGCGACGTTGGGGTCGCGCAGCAGGGTTTCCCGCACGATGTGGCCCAGGTTGTGATCTTCCGGCCTGAGGCGCCCCTCCATGCCTTCCATGTCAAGCAGGGTGCGCAGGATGTCGGCCCGGGTAAGGTAGCCCACCAGCCGTCCGCGGCGCAGCACCGGCAGCCGGCTGACTCCGTGATTCAACATCCGCTGGATGGCTTCGGTCATCTCCGCGCCCTCGTTGATGGTGATCACCTCGTGGCGCTCGCGCATGATGTCTTTTGCGGTCTGGCCGTAGATCTGCCGCTGCAGCGCGATGAAGCGGTCAACCGTGCAGCAGCAGGCGTCCTCGCTCTCCTTGCCGGCCACGTTGAGCGCGCGCGTGAGCAACTGGCTCTCCGGGATGTAGCCAAGCATGGTTTCCTTTTCGTCGATCACCGGAATTCCCGAGATGTCGTGCCGCACCATCAGCGCCACGACTTCGCTCAGCGGCGTCTCGGGAGTGACGCTGACCAAGTCACGTCGCATGATGTCGCGGACCTTGAGCGGAAGACGGCCGGTCTGCTTGCACTCGCTGGCCGTCGGGGGCGGCGCGGCGGCGATGGCGGCGGTCGAAGGCCGCACGCTCATGACAGCGCATTTCGCCCGGCGCAGGACCGCTTCGGTGGTGCTGCCCATGAAGAGCCGCGCCAGTCCCCGTCGGCCGTGGGTGGCCATCAGGATCACGTCCGCCCGGATTTGATCCGCGCAGGCGACGATTTCGTCGGTCGCGATTCCACAGCGGACCTCAATGGTGTGGTCGGTGCCGGCGAAGCGCCCTTCGAGGGCGGCCATGCGCTCGCGTGCCTCCTCGCGCAGGCGGTCGACGGTGGTTTCGGCGACCGGATTGCCCTGGACGCCGATGCCCCGGGTGGGAAAACTCTCGATGACGTGCAGCAGGTGAATGCGCGCGCCGCACAACTTTGCCAGCTCGATTGCTTCGTCGAGAGCAACCAGCGAGAAGGACGAAAAGTCCGTGGGGACCAGGATCTTCAGGATGTCCTTCATAGCGCTTCCTCCTTCACGGCGTGGGGGCAATGCCTGGACCCAGGCTGGCTCCAGACTGAGCCTATGCCACACGCGCGCGCGTGGCAATCGGGCGATGCGGACCGTTCGAGTACGCGGGGAAGCGTATTTTTGCATCAGGCAGGCATGGGATGGCGTGGCCCTCGGCGTGGCTCTACAGTATCTGCAGAGACATTCACCGAGGAGAACCCCCATGAAGCTACAGGAAAAGTCCGCCACCGTGACGGCGCCCGACCTCCGCGTGCGAGACATCATGCAGCGTGAAGTCGTCAGCGTTTCCATGACCATGCCGCTGGACGAGCTGGCCCAGTTGTTGACCACCCGCATGATCTCCGGCGCGCCAGTGGTGGACGAGGACGGAGAGGTCGTCGGCGTCGTGTCGCTCGCCGACCTGGTGGCCAACGCGGCGCGTGGCCAGGGAGAGGCCCAGATCGCCAGCCATCCTCGCTACTACAGCGACGCCTGGGTGGACGAGGCGGTGCTCGACGGCTTCAGCGTCGAGCAGGTGTCGTCGAGCATGCTGGTCATGGACATCATGACGCCAGTCGTCTACGTGGTGGACGAGAAGGACACGCTGCCCAGGCTGGTCGACCTGCTCTTGACCGCGCGCGTCCACCGCGCCATGGTTACCGACGGCGATTCCGTCACCGGCATCGTGACCACGATGGATCTGATTCGCGCGATTCCCACCTTGATGGGCGTGCCCCGCTGACCATGGGTGGGCAGATCCTGGTTCCCACCGATTTCACCGCGCACTCGCTCAACGCGATGCCCTACGCCCTTGAGCTTGCCCGCCTGAGGTCGAGCCAGGTCCTGCTCGCGCACTTTGCCCGCCTGGCTGATCTTCCCGAAGCCGTGGAGACGGGGCGCATGACCATCCGCAAGCACCTCTCGGACAGCCCGCTTGACATTGTGGTGGAGGCGGACGAGCCGGGCCCGGGCATCATTCGCGTGGCCGAGCAGGAGGGATGCGATCTCATTGTGATGGCCTCTGCCGCCACGCCGCTGAGCCGCATGCTGATGGGCAGCACCGCGGAGTGGGTGATGCGCCACGCCGCCTGTCCGGTGATGGTTGTGCGGCACCCGCTCAGCCGCTACGCTGTTGAGGAGAACACCATCGGGAGGGGCGTGGAGCTTCGCCGCATCCTGGTGCCTATAGACTTCTCGCCGGTCAGCGTTGCCGCGGTCCCTTACGCCGTCGAGCTGGCCCGTCAGGCCGGCGCCCGTCTGGAGCTGGTCCACGCCCTGGGCGAATCCGCGCTGCTCAACCGTGGGTGTGACGACCTCACTGACCACGCTGAGCTGCTCGAGCTGCGCCGTCAGCTCCGCGAGATCGGCACCTGCTGCGAGGGAATTGAATGGACAGAGAAAGTGGTCGCCGGGCCGGCCGCGCACGCGATTTCCCGGATAGCCAGCCAGGACAGTGTTGACCTGATTGTGATGACGACCCACGGACGCAGCGGCCTCGCTCGCCTTGCCCTGGGCAGCACCGCGGAAACCGTGCTGCGGCGCGCGCCCTGTCCGGTGCTTACGCTGCGCGTGCCCACGGTGTCCGACCGCGTGTTTGAGTTGCTCGGCGCCGCCGAGGCGAGCGCTGCTCCCTGGGTCGGCATCATGGCCATGCTGGCGGCGGTGCCCCCGGTGCTCGAATGAGCCTGGTTTCCTGTCCGCGCGCCACGCCGGTGTGCCTGACGCCGTCCACCGTTTGCGACAGCATAGGCGACACGCCGCTCATTCTGCTCCGTGAGGCCAGCGCGCGCACCGGCTGCACGATTTTTGCAAAGGCCGAATACTTGAACCCGGGCGGTTCCATCAAGGACCGCATTGCCCGCTTCATGATTATCGAGGCGGAGCGGCGCGGCG
>VGFD01000635.1 GCA_016868975.1 Armatimonadota bacterium
CGCTCGTGAAGAATCTTCAATGCGAGCGGAGGATTCTTCATGTCCGATCTCGACCGCGCGCGCAAGTACTATCAAAAGGATTTTCTGGGATACCTCGCGGTGGAGCGCAACCTGGCGCCCCGCACGCTGAAGGAGTACGGCGACGACCTGCGGCTCTTCTTCGAGTATTTCACGCCGTACCTCGACGACGGCCTGACCCTGCAGACGATGGACGAGCGCACCATTCGCGACTTTCTCACCTGGCTGAAAGTGGAGCGCCGCTACTCGGCCCGCGCGCTCAACCGCAAGCTCGCCTGCCTGAAGAATTATTTCAAATACCTGGAAAAAGAAGGCGTCGTGCCAAAATCCCCGGTGGCCGACGTGAAGACGCTCAAACTGCCCCGCCACCTGCCCAAGGTGCTCAGCCAGGACGAAGTGGCCCAGGTGCTCGAGCCACCTCCCCGCCCCGACCGGCCGCGCCGCGCGCGCAAAGGCTCCCCGCAGATGCAACAGTTTACCGAAGCCCGGGATCGCGCGATCATGGAATTGTTCTACGCGACCGGCATGCGCGTCAGCGAGATGGTGGGCCTGGAACTTGCCGATATCGACTTGCGTGAGAAAGTCATCCGGGTGACCGGCAAGGGCAACAAGCAGCGCATGGTGCTGATGAACGAGGCTGCCGCCGAAGCGCTCACCACCTATCTCGCATGTCGCTTGAAGACTGACGCGCGCGCCGTTTTCATCAATCGAAGGGGCGTTCGCCTGTCAATCCGTGCCGTCGAATACATGTTCGAGGATCGGCTGCGGCAGGCAGACATCCGCAAGAAAGCCAGCCCGCACACGATGCGCCACTCGTTCGCCACCCATCTGCTTGAAGGCGGCTCGGACCTGATGACCATCAAGGAACTGCTCGGCCACGAGAGTCTCGCAACGACGCAGATTTACTCCCACGTCAGCATGGCGCGCATGAAAGAAGTCTACCGCAGCGCGCACCCCCGGGAATAATCAGCGCGCGCCGGCCTGTCCCACGTAGGGCTTGTTGTCGCGGCCGATCACGTACGGGGTTCCCTGGCTCGCGCTGATCGCCTGAGCCTGACCGCCGTCATACTGCGACCAGACGCCCTGGTAGTAGTAGATCGAGTTGTCCTGGCCCACGATCCACACGGTCTGGCCGAACACGGCGATGTCCTGGCCCTTCATGTCCTTGAGGCGGCCCCAGTTGCCGCCGGTGCTGTCGAAGATGGATCCGTCCATGCCCACGATCACGATACGCCCGTCGTTGGTGTCGGAGATGCGGGTGCCCTTGTAGGTGTCGCTGAAGCCCTTCCACTCACCGCCGGTCCACAGGTAGATCTTGTTGTCGGTGCCGATGATCGAGGGCCCGTTCACGTTGGCGCACACGTCGATGGCCGTCTGGCTGCCGAGCCGCAGCCAGCCCACGCCGCTGTAGCGGTACACGCCCTGGTCCACGCTCACGATGTACACCACATTGTCTTGCGACACGCCGATGCGCACGGCCTTGACGTCGCCAACGGCGGGCGTGAACGAGCCGGTGCCGATGTTCTGCTTGGGCAGCGAGTAGACCGTGTTGTCCGTGCCGACGATCCACACCGTGCTGTCCGACACGGAGATGTCGATGGAGTGGATGCCGGTCATCGCGCCCCACTGGGCGGAGGCCGGGGTCGACGCAAAGGTGAGCACGACCAGGGTCAGGACTGCGATAAGGCGCTTCATTTCATCTCCAGAGGGTGGGAAAAAGTCCGGTGCGGTTCCACCAGCCCCGGTTAATCTCCTGTCTCGTCCCCTCACGAGGAAAGGCTAACCATGGTATTACTGCTGGAACGCCCTGGCGACCATTGCGGCGATGGACTGTTCTGACGACTTCTGAAGCTAGCCGGAAACCGGACGCTTCGCGGTGCTCGTTCGCGTGTCGCGCGCGCGGGCGACCGGGCGGCTCATCCGCGAGCGCATCGATTGCGCCACGAGGCCGTTGTCCTGGTCCGGCGGGAACGGGTTGATCTTGCCCCAGTCCACGAAGTCCTCGCCGACGAGCATCTTGATGTCCACGTGGTCGTAGGCCACCGTCCCGATGATCTGGCCGGGTTTGACGACGTCGCCTTCCTTCACCTGCGGGTGGAGGTGGCCGTAATTGACCGTCACCGGGCCGCTCTGCACCGAGACGCAGAACTCTCCGCTGTACCACGGCTCGATCTTGGTGACTACCCCGGACCAGCCGGCCGGAATCGGCGTGCCCGCGTCAAGCCCGATGTCGTAGCCGTTGTGCATGCGCCCCGGGCGCGGAGAGTCGAAGACGTCGGTGACCTGCGCGTAGGCGGCCACCTGGGCGCGTATGCGCCACACGTAAGCTTGCAGCGCGCCGCCCCAGATCTTCTCCCCGGGACGGATGGCGTTGCACGCCGACAGTTGACGCGGCGGATCGAGCTTCGCGACCGGACCGTTCACCAGGCTCCCCCGCCACGTGGGGCTCTTGAAATGGGTGAGCGCGCCGGCCAGCAGCATGGGCTTGCCGCGCGAGGCCAGCCTCTTGCGGCGGCGTGGCTCGTTGTTGGGGGCCAGCGCGCAAAGCGCATCCGGCCCCAGGGTGTCGACCATCACGTGGGCGAGGGTGAGCGACACGCCGGCCATGTTGCCGTTGGCCAACCCCAGACCGCGCGCCATGAAAGAGCGCGTGGCGTCGTCAGCAGCCGTATTGTGAACGAGCGCCCCGAGCTGCGCCTGAGATCGTTCGGCGTGGGCTGGCGCCATGAGCAACAACACGAGGAGGCTCATCGCAAGCGGAAACCGGAGGGTTTCGCAGGTTTTGGGGAACGCGCGCATGGGTATAGCAACCTTCGAATTTCACTGGCCGGCTGGTGGCAGTCACCCGGCATGCGCACAACTTGGCGGGCCACCTCAAGGGTTGCGACCGCGGTGCGCGGACCGGCGGGCCTTCTAAAACCATTGAAGGTTCCTCAAGCTCATTGTAGAGCCATTTTCAAGGCCAAGCACCGGTCTGGAGAGGATACTTCTTTGTGAAAAGAGGCGCAATAGGACGCTTGTACTAGCGCCCTTCCGGATTGCCGTGGCTACGGGGGTTACGAGATGTGG
>VGFD01000636.1 GCA_016868975.1 Armatimonadota bacterium
CTGGCGAACGGGCCCTCGGGCGTCCATACGTCGGAGGGCCGCGAGCGGATGGTGCCGTCCGGCTCGATGATGGCCCAGTCGCCCGCCGAGAACGAGCGCTTCTCGCGGCTGCTCGTTACGTCCACGCGCCCATCAAAAACGATGAGCCAGGTTCGCATGGCGGCCGGCCCGGGTTGGGTGGCGTCGGCGATGACCCGGCTGGCCAGCATCTCCGGGCGGCGGCTCTGCGCGCCAGGGGTCTGCTTCACGTAGAAATCGGTACCCCGTGCGGCCAGAACGCCGTTGGGGGTCTTCACTTCGAATTTCGACTGCTTGCCCACCGCCTTCGCGCCCCGGGCGCGGATTTTTCCGACCAGCAGGTTGAACACCACCGTGCGCCCCGCGTCGGTGAGCTCGAACTTTGTCATCTCGACGACGCTGTCCTGACCCACGGTGAACTGGCTGCCGTCGGCCAGTTTCACGCAGGCACGCGCGTCCTGGTAGGTGCGCGCCATATCTCCGTCGGTGAGCACCCGCGACCGCCAGATCGGCGACCAATCGTCCTGACCCGGCTGCCTGCTGGCCACCTTCCCGGTCACCCGAACGATGATGCGAAACGGGTCCAGGGCGAGGCAGGGCGCGCTGAAGATGAGCAGCGCGGCCAGGAGCATCAAGGGTCGCTGGATGGCGGTGCGCAGGCGGAATCCCTCGCTATTTCGTGATAATGATGGGCACCGTTCCGGTTTTGGTGGTCTCGGTGCTGCTTGGCGCGTAGATGGGCGGTGGCGCGGTCGCGCTCGAGCTCTGGGTGTCGGTGTGGGTTGTGCCGCTGCTGGTGTCGCCGCCCAGGGGATTATCGGGGGCTTCGTTGCGGCCGGTCGGGCCCGTGCCGCCCCCTTCCGGGCTGCGCTCGCCGGGGCCGGGCTGCCGCATCTCGGCATCGCTGCCGCTCCGCGGAAGCTGCCCGGTGTAGACCTGGAAATTGGTCGGGTTCACGTGGATCACTCCGAAGGTGGTGATGATTCCGCCGTCGCCCCGGTAGGCGAATGAGGAGCGCCCCGCGCTGTTGGTAATCTGCACGCGACCGCTGTAGACTTCGAAGAACGTGAGGCCGTTGGTTCCCGCGTCGGCCACGATATCGGAGGCCGTGCGCGACGCGATCCCGGCGGATTCCAGCAGCCGGGCGGCCTTTTCGTCCTTGAACTGCTGCACGTAGAAGTCGGTGCCGCGGGCGGCAAGCACGCCGTTAGGTGTCTTCACTTCAAATTTCGACTGCTTGCCGAGCGCTTTCGCGACGCGGGCGCGAATTTTTCCGATGGTGAGGTTGAACACCACCGTGCGGCCCTCGGGCGTGAGCTGGAACTTCGTCATCTCGACAACGGTGTCCGAGCCGATGGTGAACTCGCTCTGGTCGGCCAGCTTGATGCGGGCCTGGCTGTCCTGGCCGGTCTTCGCCCAATCTCCGTCGGTGAGCACGCGGGAGCGCCAGATGGGCGAGTAGTCGTCCTGGCCCGGGGACTTGCTGCCGACTTTCCCGTCTACCCGCACCACGATGCGCCAGGGCTCGATGGAGTCGGCCGGCGCGGCGAGCTGGCCCAGCGTCAGGGCCCCGGTCATGAGTGGAATCAGGAGAAAGCGGCGAAAATTCATTGCAGTATCGGCTCCTTTTGGCGTCCTGGAGAGGTTGGACGGGCAGTCCTCCGACTCCTAGTAGACGCGCCGGATCACGGCAACCACCTTGCCGAGAATCTGAGCGTCGCGCACGAAGATGGGTTTCATGCGGCGGTTGTCCGGCTCCAGGCGAACGTGGCCGTTGCCGCGGAAGTAGCGCTTCACCGTGATCTCCTGGTTGACCAGCGCCACCACGATATCCCCGTCTTCAGCCTCCACCCGGCGCCGCGCCACCACGAGGTCGCCGTGGAGGATGGCGGCGTCCCGCATGCTGTCCCCCTCGACCTGGAAGAGGAAGGCGTCGTCCCCGCCGGCCAGGTCGCGGGGCAGCGGGATTCGCATGGGCTGATAGCCGGGCGCGACGCTGGCGAGGTCTTCGAGCAGTGGAAAATATCCCACGCCGGCAGGCCAGTCGGGGTCAGGCTCCGGCTCCGGAGCCCGAGCGGCGACTTCCAGCGGATCGCTCAGGATCTCGATGCAACGCGGCCGTGCCGGGTCCCGCTTGATGAACCCCTTCTCCTCGAGGTTGCGGAGATGGCAGTGAACCGTTGAGCTTGACGAGAGCCCCACTCTTTCCCCGATTTCCCGGATGCTCGGCGGAAATCCGCGCTCGGAGACCCCCCGGCGGATGACCTCGAGGATCTCCATCTGGCGCCGCGTGAGCTCTAATTCGATGGGCATGGTGGGATTATAGCACGGGCCCCGGGCAGAATGTACAGCACGCAAAGTGATTCCGGGCCGCGTGGAGAATTCCTTTCTCATGAGCAGAGGAACTCTCGCCGAGCGGATGCGGCCCACTTCCCTGGCCGAGTTCGTGGGACAGCAGCACCTCCTCGCGCCGGGCCGCGCTCTGCGTGAGGCCATTTTGCACGACGCGCTCGCCTCGTGCATCGTGTGGGGTCCGCCGGGCTGCGGGAAGACAAGCCTTGCCGGAGTGCTGGCCGGCGCCACTCGGATGCGTTTCGTGAGTTGCTCGGCGGCGGTGGCCGGGCCCGCGACCTGGCGCAGGATCGCGGGCGAGGCCCGGGCGGCCAGCGGCGGCACGCTGTTGTTTGTGGATGAGGCGCATCGCCTGCGGCCGGCCGATCAATCGCTGCTGCTCTCGCTGCTCGACGAGGGGCGCATGGTGCTGGTGGGCGCCGCATCCGACGCGCCGGGCGGCGTCCTGTCGCCCTCCCTGCTGTCCCGTGCCACCGAGTGCCCGTTCCTTCCCCTGGCCGAGGATGAGCTGCGCACGCTGGTCGAGCGCGCCCTGCGCGATCCGCTCCTGGAGGGGATGGCGCTCGAGGCTGGCGTCCTGGAGTATCTTGTGGCCCACGCGCGCGGGGACGCCCGCGTGCTGCTCGGCGCGCTGGAGCGGTTGGCGCTCGTGCGCCGCCACGAGAACGTGGGGGTCGAGCACGCCGTGTACGTGATGCGGCCCACCACCGCACGT
>VGFD01000637.1 GCA_016868975.1 Armatimonadota bacterium
CGCCGACCGCCACCGGGTAGCGATGCGCGGCGTTCTTCCAGAAGTTGCTGCGGTCGGAGTAGATGACGCGCGCGCCGGGCACGCGCTTGAAGTCCTCCAGTCCGGCGATGACGCGGCCGGCCACCCGCACAAAGGGCACCTGGATCGGGTTTGGAATTGCGGCCAGGGCCTTGTAGAGAAGCTCGGTGCAGTAATAGGCCCGGTTGTTGTCAAGGTTGAAAGTGTAGTCGTAGGGCGCGCCGATGCGCGCGCGGCAGAACGCCACCATGGCGTTGCGGTCCTTCTCGGACCGGTAAGGGGGACGGATGGCCTCGACCAGCATCCGCTTTCCAATGCGATCCTCCAGTGACGTGCGGATGACGCCCTCTCCCCCCAGGCCGCCCACCGAAACCTCGAGGACCTTGCCGTCGCCTTCGTACACCAGCGAATGGGTGTAGTTCGACCCCAGCGTGAGGTAGGTCGCGGCCTGGAGGAGTGGAAACGCGTTATCGGTGGTCAGGAGGATGTCGCCGGGGCGCAACAGGCTGCGCAGGCGCGCGACCCGGTCCGCGTCCATGCGCGGCACGTCGGTGGGCATGCGGAGTTGCAGCAGGCGGGAAGCCGGCCGCAGGGCGGCCAGGGCGCCCGGGGCCGGCCGGGGAGGCGCCGGCTCGAACAAGTCCTGGTACGGGTCCACCTCGATCGGGTGGGAACGGAGCATGGGTCGGGTCGCCACCGGTTCGCTGGAGATGGGGAGCTTGACCGCGTCATTCTGCACGTCGGGCCTCCTAAGTGGCGCGCGACACAAGTAGCGTCGCCTTGCGGGACAACGACTGACCCGGGCGTGTCGCGCGACACGATCAAACCGATTTGGGCTTAGTGGTCCGCGGCCCGGGGCTCCAATTAGCCGCGGACCACTAAAGAAGTGGTGTTGCCTCCATTCTACAAAGACGCGTCGGGAGCGGGCGACTCGTACCTGACAGAACGTCTCAAGCCGCCCCTGATATGCTCGGGCCGGCGCCGGCCGGCCGCCCGTTCGTCCGCTCGTTACCCGGCGGAGGGGATTTCGGTCGCTCTCCTGGCTCCGAGAGGTCAATCGAGCGACCCCGGCGGATGCCCGGTGAGGGTGAAAGTTTACATTGCGACCGCCCGCGGGTGGCACGTCTCACCTTCGTTACACGGTCGATTAAGCTTCGCGTGAGAGGATGCGGGCAGCACACTGTTGGAGGCTCCCATGAAGATTACGCCGTCCCTTCCACTTTCGCCAGCACGCTCGGCGGCGGCCCCCGCGCCCGGCGCCCGTCCCGCAGCCACCGACCCGCCGTCCGAGACGCGCGAGTGCTTCACCCCGTCACCGGCGGCCGCGGCTTCCGGGCCGGCCAGCAGCGCGCCGCGCCTGGAATACCTGGGCAGCATTCCGGTGGACCGCCCGGCCTTCCTTACCATCGCGGACGCTCCCGCGGACGGAAAGCCTGCCCTGTACGTGAGCAGCTTCCGGGTATTCGGTGGCGGCGCAGTGAGCGTGCTTGACGACCTCGGAGGCCGCCTGGGCACCCTGGGAGAGGCCCGTCCGCGCCTGCTCAGCGACGATATCTTATGGCCCAATGAGCTGAAGCCACTGCCCCCGGAAGCGGTGGGAACGCCCGGCCTCCTGGCGCCCAGCGGCTTCCTGGTGCCTGGCAAGAGCGACGGCACCCTGACCATCCTGCCCCAGGACGACGCGCCAGTCAACGTTGCGCCGCGCCGCCGGGGCTGGTTCTACCACCGGGCCGAGTGGCGCGATGTCAACGGCGACGGGCGTCTCGACCTGGTGGCCGCGCGCGCTCAAAAGCCCTTGCTGGGAAGTCCGGGGGGCAAACTGGTGTGGCTGGAACAGCCGGCGGAAGGACTGTCTCGGGTGCCCTGGACCGAGCACCCGATGGCGAGCGGTCCGGACGTCCATTTCCGCCTCGTGGACCTGGATGGGGACGGCCGTGAAGAGGTCATCGCGGCGGAATTCTTCAGTCGTCGGCTGGCGGTGTACTGGCAGGATTCCCGCGGCAAGTGGCAGTCCCAGCAGATCGACAAGTTCAGCGGGGGCCGCGTGGTTGACTCCGGTGTGGGCTCCGCGTTCGACCTCGAGGCGGTGGATCTCAATGGCGACGGGCGTCTTGAGATCCTCGTCACCAACCACGAGTCGGACGGCCGGGGCGCCGTTTATGCCTACGAGGTGCCCCGCGATTTTCGTGGCCAGGCGTGGCCGCGCCACACCCTCATGGAGAACATCACGACGCGCCCCGGATTTTCCAGCGCGGCGCCCGGCGCCGCCGTGGCGTTTCATCCCAATCCCGCCGCGCCGGAGGGCAAGCCCTGGATCCTGCTCGCGGGAGACGGCGCCCAGAAGGCGTGGGTGCTGGCACCCGCCTCCAGCGCCCCGGGGGACTGGAGTTATACACCCCACGAGGTGGTCGACGGCGGCGTCACGGTCGGCCGCTGCGCCGTGGCGGACGTTGACGGCGACGGCAGCAGCGAGGTGTTCGTGCCGCTCTTCGAGCGCAACGAGATTCGCGTCTTCCGGCTCCATGCGCCTTCCACGCCGGATAAGCCCACGCCGGATAAGCCTTGACGGGGGAACGCCGCGCGGGAGATTCCACAGTGCGGAAAACGGCAATTACCATCCACTGAAAATAAAAAATAATAAAGGGGTGTTCGGACACGCTCGTGCGTTCCAAACACCCCAAAGGCGGCGGGGGAATTTTCCCCCGCCACCCGGCGGTCAGGCCACGTAGTTCTGCGGAATGCCGTTCATCACGGCCGGCTGGCCGCCGCCCATCTCACCCTGCTGGCCGAAGGCCGCGGGCTGGCCGAAGTTGCCCTGCTGGCCGCCGCCGCCGGCGCCCTGCAGCGTCTGCTGGACGACCTGCTCGACCGGCTGGGCGATCTGGGCGCCCTGCTGCTTGAAGTTGGAGTAGTCGGTGGACAGCTTCTGCACGGCGGGACTCCCGCCGCCCGCGCCCATGGGGTTTTGTCCCATGGGGTTGACGCCACCGCCGCCTCCCTGCTGTCCGAACGCACCGGCCGGGTTCGGGCCGCTGCCCACGGCCTGCGGCGCGCCCATGCC
>VGFD01000638.1 GCA_016868975.1 Armatimonadota bacterium
CGCCCGCACAATCGAAGGGGATGCGCCGGCCACCAGCGTGTACGCCGTCACCATCCCCAGGGCGAGGAGGACGGTGGGGAAACGTCCCAGCCGCAATCCCCGCGCGAGCAGGACGGCGAAAATCATGAGCAGGCTGACGTTGAGGCCGCTGGCCGCGACCACGTGGTAGGTGCCGGTGGCGCGAAAATCATCCGCGATGTGCTCCGGAAGCGCGCCGCCGTCGCCGAGGACGATCCCCCGCAGAAGGTCCGCGTGGGGCGTGGGGAGGTGGCTCTCAATGGCGCGCTCCATCGCGCGGCGTGCGGTGGCGGGGGAGAGCGGGCCGCTGTCCTCCAGGACCGCGACGTCTTGCGCGTCGGACACCCTGAGAAGATGGTGCACGTCGCGATCTTCAAGCCAGGCGGCGTAGTCGAACCCGCCCGGTGGGGCCGCGCGCGGGGCTTCCAGGACGCCGACGAGCGACACCTGCTGGCCCCAGTGGGCGAGCCGCGGAAAGGTGCGGGTGGTGCCGCGCGGGGGACGCACCCAGGCCAGGACGACCGCGCCGTCCGGCCGGCAGGTGTGCCAGTCGCCGTTGCGCCGCACCGCGAGCCACTGCAAGCGCACCCGCAGGCGCTCCGAGCGCGGGGAGGCCGAGGTGGGCGCGCACACGACGCCGATTGCCATGGCCGACGAGCCGTCCAACCCCTGGAGGGGATCGTGGCGCTGTGCCAGCGTTGCGCCGGCTGCGTGGGCGACAGCCAGGGCGCTGATGCCGGCGAGGGTGAACCAGACGGTAAGGCGGCTCTTCCGGGCCCCGCTCAGAAAGGCGAGCGCCAGCAAGACGACGGCCGCGACGAACGCTGAAACGCGCAGGTCGGGACGCGCCAGGCCCAGCGCGACGGCAAGGGGCGCCAGGACGGCGCAGGCGGGAAGAAAGCGGTGAAGCGGCACGCGCGCATGATGCGGGGCGCACGTGAACAAGACGTTTCCAAAATGCAAACGCGATGTGTCCGTCTGGAGAGGATGGGGACGGGCTGGCCCGAACCTTCCTAACCCAATGCGGATCTATGGTATCAGCGATCTACACTTGTCGTTCACCTCAAACAAGCCCATGGACAAGTTCGGCCAGCACTGGTACAAGCATCACGAGAAGATCGCGGCCTCCTGGACCAGCAACGTGCACGACGACGACGTCGTGCTCATCCCGGGCGACCACTCCTGGGGTCTCAAGCTCGACGAAGCGCTCCCGGACTTGAAGTGGATCGCGGACCTGCCCGGCACCAAGGTCATGGGGAAGGGCAACCATGACCTGTGGTGGCACAGTCTCGCCCGGCTGGAGAGTCTGGAGCTGTCCGGCATGAAATGGCTGCAAAACAACGCCATGATTTTTGGAGACGTGGGAATTTGCGGGACGCGCGGCTGGTCGTTGCCGGCGGCCGAGCCCACGCCGGAGGATACGAAGATTTACGCGCGCGAGCAGGAGCGGCTGAAATTGTCCTTTCAGGCGCTCGACAAGTTGCGCAAGACCGCGTCCCTGCGGGCGATAATCTGCATGATTCACTACCCTCCCCTGTCGTCGGATCGGCGGGAGACGGAATTTTCGAAATTGATCGAGGGGTACGGCGCTGACCTGTGCATTTACGGGCACATGCACTTGAGCCACAAGCACCGGGTGTTTCGGGGCACGCAGAACGGCACGCGCTACGAGGTGGTGTCCTGCGACTTCGCGGATTTCGCGCCGCGGCTGTTGATGGGAGACGGTTAGCGGAGCCGGCGCGGATCCAGGGTTCTTTCAGGTCGTCCCATTCCTCTGCTGGCGGCGGCTTCCCTCGACGAGTCGGACGCGAAGGCCGCACGGGAGCGCCTGGTCACGCTGTGTACCGAGGCGGGCTCCTTCGAAGTGGGCCGCGCGGGGTTCGAAGTGGTCGGCTTCGAGACCACTGAGCCACCCGAGCAGCGCGTGGCGGTCATGAGCGGGCTGATGCGCGTGGAATCAGAGATCGGGCGACTCAAGGGCGAGGCGCGTGATCGCGATACCTCGGAAATCCCGTTGACCTCGGCCCGCGCGGTAGAGGACTACAAGACGCTCTTGACGGCGCGGCTGCCGGGGCAGACCCTGGCCGAGGCGGCGGAATCACTGACGGCGTTCCACCGCGCTACCTGATGCACCACGACCTCGACCGCGCCCGCAATGCGGCGCACGCCGCCGGGCAGACCGGCCCCAGCCCTACGGTAGAACGCACCGACAACACCGTGGTGGTGAACGGAGTGCGGGTACCCGTGCGGGGATAGGCAGGAACTTCGGTTTAATCGCCAGAGCGGAACGGCGCAACCATTTCCTCGAAATCCGCTTCGGTGATCACCGCGACGTTGAGCAACCTCGCTTTTTCCAGCTTGGAGCCCGCGTCATCTCCGGCCACGACGTACGACGTCTTCGCCGACACGCTGCCGGCGGCGCGGCCGCCCAGGGACTTGACCAGCACCTCGGCATCCTCGCGCTTGAAGCGCTCCAGCTTGCCGGTGAACACGAACGTCTTGCCCGCCAGCGGAACCCCCCCCGCGCGCGGCGCCTTGTCGGATTTCATGCGCACCCCCGCCTCCGCGAGACGGGCCACCAGCTCCCTGTTTTTCTCCTGACCGAAAAAGAAATGGACGCTGCGGGCAATTTCCGGGCCGATCTCGTGGACCAGCACCAGATCCTCTTCGGAGGCGCTCATCAGGGCCTCCATGTTTCCGTAGTGGTCGGCGAGCACCTCGGCGACGTGCTCGCCCACGTGACGGATGCCCAGCGCGTAAATCAAGCGGGCCAGCGATTGCTGTTTGGACGCTTCGATATTCGCGAGCACCTTGCGGGCGAGAATCGTGCCCACCCGCTCCAGATTGGTCAGCGTTTCCTCGCCCAGACAGAACACGTCGGCCACGTTCCGCACGTGGCCCGCTTCCACCAGCTGATTGACCAGCTGCTCGCCGAAACCCTCAATGTCCATGGCGCGGCGCGACGCGAAATGCCGCACGTGCTCCTTTAATTGCGCCGGGCAGTTGGCGTTCATGCAGCGCGCCACCGCCTCGTCGGGCGGGCGATCCACCTGCGA
>VGFD01000639.1 GCA_016868975.1 Armatimonadota bacterium
ACCCCCCGGCATGCACAGTCTGCGTTGCATATCGCGGAGGGGCTACGGCTGCGTCGCCTGCTTCGTGGGAACGGCCACGGGCTGGCCGGTTTCCTGGTTGGTGTAGACCAGTTGCGGCGCGCCGCCAGCGGAGGGCACCTGGGCCTGCAGCGTACCCTGCTCAATGATCTGGGGTGCCGTGGCGAACGCCTGGCCGGCCTGCCAGGTGCCCGACGTGATGCCGGTGCCCACCATGGTGAGCATCAGCCCGGGAATCACGAGGATGCTGTTGGCCGCCGCGGCCACCAGGGTGCCGCCCAGCGCGGCCAGCGTGGCCAGCCCTGTGTAGCCGGCTTGCTTCTTGAGCTCGTCAGCGCGCTCGAGCTGCCAGCCCACCTGGCGGACCCGGAGTCCCTCGGAGGGTACCTGCAGGGTGCCGCCAAGCACGGCGTCTCCCACCGAGGCGAGGTCCTCGAACTTCTGTCCACCCGCGGTCCAGTAGTCGGGCTCCACCTTCGCCCGCTCCTGCGGTGTCAGCGCGGCCGGCGTGGCGGCCAGGGTCAGGACGTTGTTGTTCAAGGTCAGCGCGTTCATGGGTCACCTCTTGCACGTATTGCTCCAGTTTAGCCCGGCGTCCCTGAAAAGTTCCTGAAAGCGCGGGCCAGGCGATCGGCGTCGTATTTCGGGTCGAGAATCAGCAGGCCAGCCTTATCAATCGAGCAGCGCCCGGAGAAGATCGAGCTTGTCGAACATGCGGTGCATGCTGCGCTCCGTGGTCAGCCCGCGCGCCTCGTCGAGGGCCAGCCAGCGCAGGTCGTGGGATTCGTCCGACACCACGACAGGCGCCCCTTCGTCGGCCACCAGCAGGTAGCGGACGTCGTAGTGGTAGTGCGCTGGCTCGTTCTTGCGGGCCGGGATGCGGTGCACGTCCACGTCGAAGGGAACCGGGTCGTTCTCCTCGAGCAGCGGCGTGCCGCGCACGAAGTCAATCGCGGCGTTACCGGACTCTTCCTGGGCCTCGCGCAGCGAGACCTCGTGCAGCAGGGGATGTCCGTCGGCGTGTCCGCCCAACTGGATCCACATGTCCAGCTTGCGGTGGTGGGTCAGCAGCACCCGCGTGAGGTCGCGATTGGCCACCATGGCCGAGCCGGTGAGGTGTCCCTCGCTCCAGGTCCGCTCCAGGCAATCCGGCGTTCGGCGCACAAATTCGGAGACGCGCTGCACCACGGCGGCTTCCAGCCCGGCGTCGAACGCGCCCGCCACCTGCGAGACCCGTCCTCTCGCCCAGCGGGCCGCATAGGCCTCCAGGCTCCACAATACGTGACGTCGTTTCATGCCTCTCAGGATACGTGGGCGGAAGGGAGAGCCCTCCTGGCGTGGAAGAGAGGGCGCCCGCACATCGCAAGGGGGTCCAGGGGGCGCCGAAGGCGACTCGCCCCCAATTCGATCCCTGAAGGGGCTCGCCCGTGAAAGAGAACATCTTGATTTTCCTGCGCCACGGCTGCAACTTGCCGCTGGCCGTCGCCGTGCCGATCTGCCTGGGGATGCTGGACGCGCGCGGGACGCTTCTCGCGGGGATGCCCTGGCTGGCGCTGGGCGTGCTCATTTTCATGTTCATGGAGTACGTCACCCACCGATTCGCGCTGCACGCGGAGCCGATCAAGCATCCGTTCATCGGGAAATTGCAGCGGCGCCTGCACTACGATCATCACATCGAGCCGGCCCGCCTGGATCTGCTGTTCCTTCCGCCCTGGTTCGGGATGCCGCTCATCGTGGGCTACGCCAACCTCTATTTTTTCGTGAGCGGGAGCCTCGACGTGATGCTCGCCATTCTGGCCGGCAATCTCATCGGATTGTTGTATTACGAGTGGGTCCACTTCGTGGCGCACATTCCGGTCACCCCGATGACCGGCTGGGGCCGCTGGATGAAGAAATACCACCTGCTGCACCACTTCAAGAATGAGCACTACTGGTTCGGCGTCACCAATCCGCTGGGCGACCTGATTGCCGGCACTTTCCGCGACAAGGACAAGACGGAGAAGAGCCCCACCACGAAATTCCTGTTCGAGGAAATCGAGGAGCAGTGGCGCGAGACGTCGGCCAGGAACGCGGCGAACTGAGGTTTCGCGCATCATCTTCGCACTGCCCGTGTCGCCAGCACGCACACCTCGATCGAGGTTCCCGCCATCATCCCGACGGCCGCGGCGTCCGCGCCGGAAAATCCCTGGCGGGTCAGCAGCGCGGCAATGCTCAAGACACAAACCGTTCCGCACACCGTTGCGAAATTCACCGACCAGTTGTCGTGGCGGCGGACGAGAAATCCATGCGCCGTATTTTGCAGCGCGACGATAATCGGAAACATCGCGCAAATTCTCAGCACGGGCAGCGTTGACAGGGTCAGCGGCGCGTCATTGGCGAGCAGGCGCAGCAACAGCCCTTCGCCCGGCGGGGTAAAGGCCAGCAGCACAAGCACGGCGGACAACGCCGCTCCCACCACCAGCGCGAAGCGGACCAGCAACCCGGCCGGGGCGTCCTCGGTGGCGATCACGATCTGCACCACCATGCGTCCGGCGTTGGACACCAGCACCACGAATCCCCAGGCCGCGGCCCACGCGGCCAGCGCGGCGGTCCCGTCGGCGGCGTGCGCGACCACGCTGACCAGTGCGGCGCGTCCACCCCACATCACCAGCATGGTGGCGGCCAGCGGAGCGTAGAAACGCGTTACGCCGCCCAGCGTGGAGGGCAGCGCCGGCGCTTCCGCAGGCGGGGGCGCGTCGCTGCGCGCGAACAGAGTAGCCAGGACGGCCTCCAAAGTGACTCCACCGACCAGCGCGAGCGCCGCCACGAACGTCCCCGACCACTGCATCCAGACACCCCCGGCGAGCGCCGCGGCCACCCAGGCGAGACGCCCCGTCGCCGCCCAGGCCAGCATGCGCCCCCGCCCCTCGTAAATCATCACGCCCTGGAAAAAGCGGCGCCACGCGATGACGAAGGGCCACGGGACGAGCAGCAGAAAGGCCACCCGGGCCGCCGCGGAAACCTCCCCCGAGGCCCCGAACACGCGGCCCATCAACAGGCCGTAAACGGGCTCCA
>VGFD01000640.1 GCA_016868975.1 Armatimonadota bacterium
ATCCGCGTGCTCGCGCAGGTGTCTTGCCACGTGGCAGTTCTTGCAGAGCAGACGCAGCAGGTGCGGTTCGTTTCCGCCCCCATGGCAGCGCGGGACCTCGTAAACGATCTCGAGCTCGTCGCGGCTGCCGCAGCGTTCGCACCGCCAGCCGGCCCGCATGAAGATGAGCAGTCGGTCGATGCGCGACAACGACGTAGTGCACCCTGATTTCCGGGCATTACGGTCGAGATTCGCCCTGTTGAGCGGGAAGAGGAATTGCTGCGCCAGTCCTTCCGGGGCTTCAAAGTACGGGCCGCCGTCGCACACCGGGACATCGAGCAATTCTACGTGGGAGGCAATCGTCGTGCAATCCCAGTGCTGCGACGGCCACATCGAAAACTCCGCAGGTGCTGCCCCGCGCGGGTCCACATTCTTTTGCAGCCCACGGTTGAGTGCGTCGCGTACTGCCGCGTCACCGGCGGGCAGACACCCCCGCCGCCTGTCGTAGTATGCGAACCCGTTGCGTTCGTCAACTTGAATGACCACCGGGTGGGTAGTCCTCGTACGTGCGTCTCCGCTGGACAGGAACTCCCGCATGATTTTCGCGACGGCGACGGCGTCGCCCATGATCTTGTGCTCGCGCTGGCAGATGCGCTGGACGGCCGCTTCAAAAATGGCGTAGTCGTCGATGCTGAAGCGAAGGGTGACACTCACTTGCGACGGCCCCTCGGGCGGCTTCGGGCCGGGCACGATGCTGTGCGGGTCGAACGGCTTCTTCGCTGGCACATCGGACGGATCGATGCCCCAGGTAATCAACAACTCCTCTGTTTCAGCGTCGATCACAGGTCCTTCAGCGCGACGCTTTGCCAACGCGGCCTTGCTGGGCGCGACCACGCCGCTCGCCATTGCGCGCCGCAGCGTCCTGTTTTCAAGGGTCACCGCCTTCTCCAGTTTTCGAACGGCCACGCTCAGTGCATACTCAAGCCATCGTGTTTCATTGGCCGCAGTGAGCACAGGCACAAGAGTCCGCGCCTTGCTCCAGCACAGACGCCCGTCCGCAAGCGCCGTCGACACCGCAGGCAGCGGCGCCACTCTGCGCACAACCGTCATCATCGACGCCGCGAGCCAGTGGTCCAACCCGAGATTGTTCTCGGCATAATCCATTACGGAAGAGTATCCCAGGGGGAGAAACGCCCGAGATTCCTCGATTGCCAGCAGGCAGAGCGCCAGCTCCCACTCGCATACGGCGCGCCGCTTGAATGCATCGCAGGCCCGCTCCGCCAGGTCGTCGGCGGTCAGTTTCATCAGTTCGCTCATTGCAGGTACCACGTCATCGCCTCCAAAGTATATTTTACCTCGAAAGTGACTTAAGTGTCAAAAATGACATTCACATAAACGTGATAACCACGCGCTTTATTGCACTGTATAATTGTGCGGAAACGGCGTGGCTGCGCCATTTCAAAAATTGAATGGAACGGTATGGTCGTGCCGTTTATCAGAGTGTGGAAAACTCCATACAAACTTGTGGATAAAAGTTCCCACGTGGGAAGCGTTGTCCACATGTCCACACTTCGCATTCGCGCGAGCAACATCGAATTGCAGATTGAACCTGCTCGTTCAGGGGTGCCAGGAATTCCTGGAATTGGAGGGCAACTACAGCTAACGCAAACCCGTCGGAAGGGCGCCGATTCTTCGCTCGATTCTCTCCGGCAGCGGGTACGGTTTCTCCACCGGCAGCAGGCGTTGGGCTTTGTCGTGGGCGCTGGACTTGCGGGGCGCGTCTGTGCGGCGAATGAAGTCGCGGAGGTCTTCGATGCCGACGATCCAGGGCGCGAGCGCTCCGGATTCCACCGGAACGACCTCCCCTATTGAGCGGCGGCCTCTTCGAATTCCCCGTGCTTCTTGTCGAGGATCAGCATGTGCCCCGGCGCGTGGCAGATCATTCGCCACGGGGACGCTGACAGCGGCACGACCTGCGTGGTCACTCCGCATGCCCAGAAGACCGGCACCGTGTTCGGCATGGGCTCCACCGGGTCGCCGAAATCCGGCTTCATCAAATCCTTGATCCCGATCGCCCGCGGATCGCCCATGTGGATGGGCCGCCCGTGCATGCGCGGGTAGCGGGACGTGATGGCGATGGTCTGGTCCACCTTGTCGGCAGGGATCCAGCGCATGCTGACCACCATGGTGCCGCTGAACGGTCCGGCCGGGCGCAGCGGGATATTCGTGCGGTACATCGAGACGTTGCGCTCCTGCTCGAGGTGGTGCATGGGAACGCCCGCCTGCTGCAACGCCCACTCGAACGTAAATGAGCAGCCCACGAGAAAAGCGACCAGATCCGGGGCCCACCAGTCCAGCACGGAAGTGGTCTCCGCAACCAGGTGGCCGCCGCCGTACACGAAATAGCGCGGCAGGTCGGTGCGGATATCCGCGCCCGGCGCCATTTCTCCAACCATGAACTGGCCCGGCGGCAGGCGCTCCAGCAACGGGCACGCGCGCGGATTTTTCGCGCAGAATTCCTCAAACGCATCGGCCAGCGTGCTGGGCAGCACCACCAGATTCGCCTGGGCGTGCCCCTCCGCGAGCCCCGGCGTCGGCTTCGTCCACTCATTGGCGCGGATTTTTTCGCGCCATTCTCGCGGTGTCATTCGTCGTCCCCCTCGTCGGCGTCGTCGGCGGGCCGCAGATCCAGCGCGGCATGGACCGCCCGCGCGATCTCCGCGGCCTCTTCGGTCAGCACGCCCGGCTCCTCCACGATCTGCTGGTCGAAGCGCAACACCGGGCGTCGCATCTGCACCCGCGCGCACTCACCGGCCGCCTTCAGCAGATGCCCCTCAGCCGGCGGCAGCACGAGAAATTCGTCGCCCTCGCATTCGTCCGCCTGGAACGAGGGGCGCACAAATTCCAGCCCACCGTTTGCGAACCGATGGATTCCCGCGTCCAGCCTGCCATGTACCCGCGCGGCGCCGCCGGTCAGGTTGTGCAGCACCAGCTGCGCGCCACGCAGGCGGGGATAATCGTGATCGATGGTGCCCTGGTCCGCGGTGTCGGGCAGCTCCACCCGCGCCGCCGCGGCCGACGTCGCCACCA
>VGFD01000641.1 GCA_016868975.1 Armatimonadota bacterium
TCTTTAGCCCAAATTATTCATTGATCCGCGCGCACCGCGGGCCTCCGTGTGGTTTAATGTGTTCTGCCAAGAATACTTAAGCCAGGCAAGGAGGCCGCGTGTGTTTTCACAAGATGCAGAGCAACTGACGTTCGGTTTTATCGCAGGTTTGCCGGTGGTTGTCCAGCGGCACGAGGGGCAGTTGACCTCGGATGCGGGGCTGCTGCCGATCGCTGAGTGGGACCGGCGCTGGGGTTACACGCGGCGGATGGCGGCGTGTCTGGAGCAGGACCAGCGGCGCGATCCGCGCCAGAGGCAGCGGGGGTCGTTGCCGCGTCACGAGCGGACGGCGCTGTTGCGTCAGCGTTTGTTCGGGGTGCTGGCCGGCTACGAGGACTGCAACGATCACGACACGCTGCGCGGCGAGCCGGTGTTCAAGCTGATCGCGGATCGGTTGCCCCACGATGAAGACCTGGCGTCGCAGCCGACGCTCAGTCGCTTCGAGAACGCGGTGACGGCGGCGGACCTGCAACGGCTCAACGACTTCTTGATCGCCACGGGCCTTGAACAACTCCGGCGTCAACACGGGGGGAAGTTGCCGGCGTCGGTGACGCTGGACCTGGATGCCACGGACGACCCGACGCACGGGCATCAGCAGTTGACTTTGTTCCACGGGTACTTCGAGCAGTACCCGTACTTCCCGCTGGTGATCTCGGAGCCGACGACCAAGCACGTGTTTATGGTGTGGCTGCGGCCGGGGACGGTGCACGCGGCCTTGGGGGTGGATGACGATCTGGCGCGGGTGGTCAGGGCCTTGCGCCAGGCCCGGCCGGATATCCAGATTCATGCCCGTGGCGACGCGGGCTTCGGCGTACCCACGATGTATGAAGGGTGCGAGCAGGAGCCGGAAAACCAGGGGGAAAAGCCGCTGACTTACACCTTCGGCTTCGCGACCAACGCCCGGCTCAAGAAGCTGACGGAAGAACTCATGGCCCGGGCGGTGCACCAGTACGAGCAGACCGGTCAGAAGCAAAGGTTGTTCATGTGCTTGGACTATCAGGCCGAGAGTTGGGACCGCCCGCGCACCCGGATCGCCAAGGCCGAGTGCCATGCCCAAGGCACGAACCTGCGCTTCGTGGTCACCAACCGGCCCCACGTCAAGACCGAGGAGGATGCCCAGCGCGAATACGACGATTACATCCGACGCGGCGAGAGTGAGCAGCGCATGGATGAGCTCAAGAACGGCCTGAAGATGGACCGGCTCAGTTGCCACCGCTTCAAGGCCAACTTCTTCCGTCTGCTGCTGCACACGGCGGCCTTCAACCTGCTCAATGCGGTGCGCCAGAGCGATGCACTACCCGAGGTCTTGCGCTGCGGCCAGCCCTGCACCTGGCGTACGCTGGTCATCAAGGTCGCCGCCATCGTGATTCAGACCACGCGGCGCGTGATCGTGAAGCTGGCGTCCAACTGGCCGTGGTGGCGCCACTATCGAACCGTCGGCCAACGCGCCCTGTCCTTCCAGCCCGGCCCGTAATCCCCCACAACCTGATCCATTGCCGCGGGGGTAAGGGGGCGCTGCGCGCCGTGATCGCCCCTGGGCACCTCACCACCCCCGTACTGGCAACGACCAAGTCCCTACCCGCTCACACGGAGCATCAATGAATAATCTGGGCTAGGCACAATACGGTTCAGTTAACGCGCATAAAAACAGCCTCCGACTGCCGATAGCACGAGGTGTGGAGTTCCATCTATCGCAGGCAAGGAGGCTTGGGTCATGTTGGATATCGGCCACGGAGGGTCGATCGCTCCAGTCGGTGGTGTGGCGGATGCGACGGTTGTCCTCGAAGCACTGACGCGTCACATTCAGCCGCACTTGATCGACGCGGTGTTGCACCAGACGGATCGGTGCGGTTGCCGACGGCGACAGTTGCCGGCACCCATGATGGTTTGGCTGGTCATCGCCATGGGTTTGTGGGGCGACCTGGACATCCCAGCAATCTGGCGGCAAGTCATGGGCACGCTGCGATCGCTGTGGCGCGTGGCCGCCGGTCGTGCCCCGCCGACCAAGTCGGCGTTGAGTCAGGCGCGCGGGCGCTTGGGGGCGCGGCCGATCCGCCAGTTGTTCGTTCACACCGCCGCGCCTTTGGCCGCCGATACGACGCGCGGGGCGTTCTATCGGGGCATGCGGCTGATGGCCATCGACGGTTGGGAGTTGGCCCTCCCCGACACGCCCGCCAACAGCAAGGCCTTCGGACGACCCGCAACGCGACGCCACGGACAACCTGTGGCGGGCGGTTATCCCAAAGTGCAGGTGCTCCGCCTCATGGAAGTGGGCACGCACTTGAGCGTCGAAGCCTTGATCCGACCGCATGATCACGGCGAATATCCCGTCGCTTCGGCCCTGTTGCACCAGGCGCCGGCCGGTTGCCTGATGCTCTGGGACCGCGGTTTTTACGGCTACAGCCTGCTCAAACAGGCGGTCGATGAACACAAGCACGTCTTGGGCCGGCTCAAGGCCAATGTCATCACGCAGCGGATCGAGAACCTCGGCGACGGCTCCTACCAGGCCCGCATCTATCCCACCGCCAAAGATCAACGCCGCGGCACCAACGCCCTGATCGTCCGCGTCATCGAATACACCTGCGACGATCCCCAGCGGCCCGGACACGGCCAACGCCATCGTCTGGTCACCACCCTCCTGGACGCGGCGCTTTACCCGGCCAAGGAACTGATCGTGCTCTACCACGAGCGCTGGGAGATCGAACTGGCCAACGATGAGATCGTCACCCATCAACTGGCCCGGCCCGTCGAGCTGCGCAGCCGCACCCCCTGCGGCGTCGTGCAGGAAATCTATGGCGTCCTCCTGGCCCACAACGCGGTGCGGGCCTTGATGCACGAAGCAGCGGTCTCGGTGAATCTGGATCCGCGCGCGCTGAGCTTCATTCATGCCGTACGCGTCATCCGCGAGACCGTGCCTTGGCTCCGCACCGCCTCCGCCGAGCAGTTGACGCCGATGTACCGAGCCATGATTCGCCACATCGCCGGTGGCCGACTCCCGCCCAGGGACAACCGCATCAACCCGCGCGTG
>VGFD01000642.1 GCA_016868975.1 Armatimonadota bacterium
TTGCGCGTGCCGTGGACGAACGTCTGGGCCATTCTGGGCAGCGTGGCGCTCGGGATCGTGGCCGGCGATCTGTGCATGCTCACGGCGATCCGGAGCATCGGCGTGGCACGCGCCTACGCCTTGGGCGGCACCTACCCGCTCGTCGGCGTGCTCATCGCGGTCGCCTTCCGCGGCGAGTCGCTCTCGCTCCCAGCGGCCGCAGGCGTGGCGCTGGTGGTGACCGGCGGCATTCTCCTATCGCTGGGGCCGGGTCGGGGAGCCGCCCTGCCTGCCCCCGCCGCCATACCCCTGCGGCGGGCGTCGGTGGCCGTCGGCCTGGCGCTGACCACGGCCGTCCTGTGGGGCGTGGAAGTAAACCTGACAAAGATCGCCGTGACGGGCGTGGAGCCGCTGGTCGCCAACGCCCTGCGCATGCCGCTGGGCGCGCTGGCTTTGAACGCCGCGGCGCTCCTGGTCTACCGGCAGCCGGCGCCTGGCCGGCTGGGCGGGCGCAATACGGCGCTGGCCACCGTCAGCGGCCTGCTCGCACTGTTCGTGGGCAGCTTCTTGTACCTCTCCGGCTTGCAGCAGACCGGCGCCGCGCGAGGGGTGTCCATCGCCGCCAGCTCGCCCGTGTTCGCGCTGCTCATCGGCCTCGTGGTCCTGCGCGAGTTCCCCGGCTGGCGCAGCGCCGCGGGCGTGTTCCTGGTCTCCGGCGGCGTGGCGCTGATCACGGTCACGTAGGGCCTGTCGGGAAGTGGCCTGACCCTCGCCCCATCCACGACGACCGTGCACGGTGTCGTCGTCGCCCCGGCCGACGTGGCCAGGGGCGTAGGAGCGTTCAATTGAACGCCCATGCACGTCCCACCTCCACGCGGACGGGGCGAGGGGTCGCTTGCGCGCGCCGCGCCCTCCGACACGCCTCAGGCGCCGTCGGTCAATCTGCGCAAGTAATCGTGGCTCGCCCGGGCGTAGTCGAGCGGGTCGAGGCCGTCGAAGTTGGGGCTGTGCACGACCAGCCAGCCGTCGTAGCCGATGTCCTTCAGACCGCGGATGACCGCGGCGAAGTCGATGCCGCCGTGGGAGTCCAGGCGCAGGTTCTTGTACCGCACGTGCCCGCCGCGGGCGCTCACCGGGACGCCGTCGTCGGTCAGCACGATGTTCTGCACCTCGGCGTGCACGATGAAGGGCGCGAGCCGGCGGATGGTCGCGGGGCCGTAGTCGTGCCCTTCCCACACCAGGTTGCCGGGCTCGAACGCCAGGCCGACGTTGCGCCGGTTGATGCGCCGCAGCATGTCGAGGCAGCCGTCCGGACTGGCGAAGGGCGTGCCGTGATGCACGAACTGGACCAGCGTCACACCGTACGCGGCGGCGCGGTCGGCGGCGGCCTGCGCGACAGGGATCTGCGCAATGGAACCGATACTGGGCCGGATTTTTGCGGCGCCGATCTTCAGGGCCAGATCGAGGTAGGCGTCGAAGCGCGGGGTGAAGCGCCCTTCGATGGCGGAGTCCGCCACCAGGCAGCAGGGCGTCAGCCGGTTGGCGTCGAGGGCCTGCTTGACCTCACGCCAGCGGTCCGGCGGGTGGTCGACGTCGAGCTGGGAGTTGCGAATCTCGAGCCCTTCGTAACCGATGCGCGCGGCGGCGTCGGCCAGCTCGGCGATGCCCACAAGGGCGCGGGTCTTTTCGTGGGGAGCTTCGGCCACCCGGCCGGAGAGAGCGAGGCGCAGTCGGCCGATACTATTCACTCACCCACCTCGGCAGTTTCCCCGCCCTGCGAACCTCAGGATTACAGTGGTCAACCGCCTGCTGTGAGACACAGTCAGGCCACGTTGGTGGGAATCTAGAGCTTACGCGTCTCCGAAAACGACCCAAGGATAGCAGGCCCATTGTATCAATTGGACAGCTCGGTCTCTGGCGAATCGAAATCGATGACTCTGTTCTCATACAACTCTCGATATATCCGATCACGATCATATTCCCACTCACGAATTGAACACCGGAATCTGTGCGCTCCACCCCTCTGCCTTCTTCTCGTCAGACCATGGCTGGCAATGGTCTATGCTACTTCCTGATGTGCAAGCTATGGCAAAGCCATATTGGTGACGATGAACCATCGTGTGAGCCTGGTCTGACGACGCCAACCATCCAGAATGCTATAACCAATATCTGAACAAACAAGTCTCTCGCGCAAAGGCCTCCCCATCTCAATTCAACGAGCCTCTACTCTCCTCTGCTTTCGGACTACGCCAGGTGAAACCGCGAAGATAATACACGAACTTCAAGCCCGGATAGAATTGAAGCTAGTCGTTGAGACAATGCGGATATATATGCCACCACTAAAAGCCGAAGAGTGCAAGATCTAGGAAGCATTTGTGAGACAGGAAAGCCTGTGTTTGGCGTGAGTGGGATAAGGCGTCTACAATGGCATCGTGCGAGAACTCATCGTATCCAATAACCATGAAGTCCGTCTGGGCCTTATCCGGAATTGGATCTATGGAATAGTGGACCGTGTTCGGTATGAGTGAGACTAGATCGCTTATCTCAAACGGCGAGTGACATGCTAGCATGATGTTCTAGCCGGTCGGGTCGAACGCTCTGGCAATGATGGTGTCAATGAAATGCGCGACATCTGCACTGATGCTCGACGTAAGGGTCTGGATTGACCTCGGGCGTTGTGAGCTACCTTTCTTGGCCTGGCAAGGGCTTTGCGCAGTTCAACACAGCGATCTGAATACCCCGTTCTACCGTTCTGATACGTCGATCAGCACCTTGCCGCAGTCGCCGCCCAGGATGGTCTGCATGGCGTCTTCGAAGCGCTCCAGCGGGAAGCTGTGCGTGACCAGGCCGTCGAGGTTCTGCCCGTGCTGGCGTAAGAAAGCTTCGGTCCGGTACCACGTATCCCAGATGAGGCGCCCCGTAACCCCGTACGCCTCCAGCCCCTTGAACATGAAGTCCTCGGCCAGGTCGATGGTGACGGGCGCGGGCGGAATGCCCAAGAACACGATCTTGCCGCCGAACTCCGAGACGTGCAG
Organism: Armatimonadota bacterium; assembly: GCA_016868975.1. Classification (GTDB taxonomy): domain Bacteria; phylum Vulcanimicrobiota; class Xenobia; order RGZZ01; family RGZZ01; genus VGFD01. The sequence continues at coordinate 3,015 of VGFD01000642.1, forward strand.
CGCCTGCCGGACCGCGCTGGGATGGCCGGACATCTCCAGGCTGATGGTGG
>VGFD01000643.1 GCA_016868975.1 Armatimonadota bacterium
GCACCGCGGCCGTGCCGCCAGGTCCGAGCGCCCCCGCGCGCACGGCGCAGGTAACGCCTGAACCAACTCCCCCCGAGGCATCGTCCACGCCGGAAATGCCGGAGAGCCCGCCCGTGCCACCGTCCCCGGTTCCGCCGCAGGAAACCGCGGATCTCGCCATTCACAGCGTGGTGCGTGCCACCCATCTGGTCTGGCCCAATTATCACTACCGCCTGAAAGTGACCGTGCGCAACCTCGGCGGCGGCCCGTCGTTGGCTTGCAGACTGAAGTACGAGCTACAGCCTCAGAAGGGCGCGAAGGGGGGCACCTACGCGGGCACGATCGCGGTGCCCGCCATGGCGGCCGGCGAATCGTTGTCGATAACCTCGGACGCCATCCCCTATTCGTTCAAGGGGAAATACAACGCGAAATTGTGGCTGGTGCTGCCGGATGGCTCCACCGATCCCCAGGCCAACAACGTCCGCATCGAAAAATACCAGTTCTGACCCGTCAAGCACTCTCTGATGGCATGCGCCGGGTGAGCGCCCGCCAGATCTCGCCGGGGGTCGGCGTTTTCCCGTACATCAACTGCCCCGCGTGGAAGACCCGCAAAGACAGCCGCATCCCGATCCACACCGCCAGGGCCAGGAAGCCAATGGACAGCGCCAGGTCCAGTGTCGGTACTCCGCCCTGCACGGCGCGCATCACCATCATCAGTGGCGAGGTGAACGGGAACATCGAGAAAAAGCGGAGCAGCCAGCCGTTTGGGGAGTCGATCAAGATCGGCATGAACAGCAGCGGCGACGAGAACAGCAATACAAAGATTGCGAAGATTTGATTGCTCTCTTTCTCGCTGGTGCCGATCGCGCCAATGCCGGCAATGATGGACGCGTACAGCATGAATCCCAGAATGAAATACAGCATGAAAATCGCGGCCAGGCCGGCCGTGAGCTTGAGCGATGCCACGAACGTAGCCGCCACCGGCGAGGCCAGCGCCAGCCAGACCGCGACCTGGAAAAGCCCCAGGCAGCCCAGTCCGAGGATTTTCCCGTAGAACAGATCGGAGGGCCGCACCGATGAGAGCAAGATTTCCTGGACGCGGCTCTCGCGCTCTTCCACCAGGCTGCGCAGGATATACGTAGACGAGCCGAGCAGCGCCATCATGAGCAGCATCATCATGGCGTAAGGCACCACCAGGGACGAAAGCTGCGCCGTCATGGGGTCGCTGACCGGCTTTCCCTGCTTGTCCAGAAAAATCTCGCGCCCTTCGATGGGAAACCGAACGCGCTCGCGCACGTCCTGGCTGAGCCGCTCCCCGATGAGCTGATCCCTTAAGATTGACGACATGGGCGGCGGCTCCGCGAGATCGAAGGGACCGCGCTGCCGCTGAAAAATGTCCACCGTGCCGGTCGCGAGATAATCCGGCGCGAAGTCGTAGACGTAATCGACTTTCCCGGCGGTCAACTCGGAAATTGCCTCCTGCGCGGTCGGCAGCACCCGGAAGCGGTACCCGCCGCCGCTGGCGATCACCGCGCTCTTCAGTTTCTTGACCGCCTGCTCCTCGAGACGACCGGCCGGCTCGAGGTCGCGGCGTCCCGGCGGCACGTCCCGAAATTGCATGCCGGCCGGCGGATTCACCACGGCGACCGTCTGCATCCGCGGGTTGTGCTTGCGCGATTGCAGATACATCATGTTGGGCACCGAGGCGAGCAGAATCAGCAGCGCGGTGGCAATCGGCAGCCCCAGGGTCACCACGAGAAATTCCCAGCGCCGCACGTTGGTGCTGAACTCGTGGCGCGCGACGACCAGGAATTTCTTCATGAGGACGCCCCGTCGGTGCGGGGAAGCTCCGGCTCGCCGTGCACCACGTCGAGAAAAATGTTCTCCAGCGTGGCGTCGACCGGCTCGAACGCGCGCACCGCCACGCCGTCCTCGATGAGCCGCGCCAGAACGGATTCCGGCGCCTGGTCGCGAAGCGCGATCTCCCAGTTTCCATCGTCTAGCTTGCGCACGCCCTCGCGCGCGGAGAGGTCGTCGGCACTCTCCACTCGGGCGACCCCGGTGGGCCATTTCGCGCGAATCTCTCCAAGAGTCCCATACAGCACCCGACGCCCGCGGTGCACCATCACCACGCGGTCGCACATTTTCTCGACCATTGCCATCTGGTGAGCGGACAATAGAATCGTGGCGCCCTCCGAACGATATTTTCGGATGGTCTGCAGTGCCCACTGCACGCCGACCGGATCCAGTCCGCTGAACGGCTCGTCGAGGACCATGAACACCGGGTGGTGTGCGCTGGCGGCAATAAATTGCGCGCGCTGGGTCATCCCCTTGGACAATTCCATGATGCGTCGTTTCGCATAAGGCAGGTAGCCCAGCGCCTCCAGCGCCTCGTGGACGCGCTGCGCGGCGACGGCGCGCGGTACGCCGTGCAGCATGGCCAGATATTCCAGCGTCTCGCCGAGGCGGCCTTTCTTGTAAAGGCCGCGCTCCTCGGGGAGATATCCCACCTGATCGCGTATCGTACCGCTGAGGCGCTTCCCCATTAACAGCACCTCGCCGGCGTCCGGGGGAAATAAATCCAGGATCATGCGGATGAGCGTGGTCTTCCCCGCGCCGTTCGGCCCCAGCAGCCCGACAATCTCGCCGCGCCGCACCTCAAATGAGAACGACTCGATGACGGTCTTCGTGGCGAAGGCCTTGGAAAGCGCGCGGCACTCCAGCATGATCTCCTCAGCCACCCCAGACCCCTGGGGCCTGTTTCCCGGGGGAGTCCCCCACGTGGCGGAGGTTATATCTGAGTGCCGCCGTTGAAGCGCAGGCGGCGCATCGCGTCGGGATCGAAAGTCTCTTCGGCCGGCACCTGGGGCCACTGGCCCATGCGGTCCGCCAGACTCTGTTGGAAGTCGAGCATGGCCTTGCTGTAGTCGGTCATCGCGCGCCCCTCCGGGCTGTTCTCCTCGGCCTGCTTGTGGGACGCCACCAGGTCGTCGTAGCCGCGCCAGTCGGCGTTCACCGCCTGGGACAGCGTCTCGCCGGGCCTTTCCGGGTTGGGCAGGCCGGCGGTCGCCACGCCGGACAGG
>VGFD01000644.1 GCA_016868975.1 Armatimonadota bacterium
GGCCAGTCCGGCTCGGGCAGGCCGAGGAAGTCTCCGACCTGGCGCATGAGCGCCACCTCGTCGGTATCGAGGGTGTACGGATCGTGGCACAGCGCGTCGGCCATGGCCACGATGCTGGCGGCCAGCCGGTGCGGGCCGGCGTTCTGGGGGTCGTGGTGGTAGCGGATCGCGGATTGGAGCACGGGCGGCAGGTTCCATGCCTCGGCGGCCCACTGGCCGACTTCGGCGTGGGTCACTCCGACCAGGTTCTTTTCCACCGCGTACTGGCTCTGGTTCATCTGCTTGGCGGTGCTCACGATGGTGACGAACAGCGAATGTGCGTGCTGATCCATCAAGGTCATGCCGACGTCGTGCAGGATGCCGGCCACGAAGACGACCTCCTGGGGCACCTTGGGGAAGCGCCTGGCCAGCACCCGGCTGCCGCAGGCCACCTGGAGGCTGTGGCTCCACAACTCCTGGCGATCGTAGGTAACCGAGCCGGAGCGGAAGATGAGATCATAGGAAGTGATCGACATGACCAGCTCACGCAGCGCGCTGTACCCCACCAGGGTCACGGCCTGCTGCATGTCGCTGACCTGCTGGCTCAGCCCGTAGTAGGCGGAGTTGGCCAGGCGGAGCACCGATGCGGAGAGCGCCTGGTCGGTTTCAATCACCCGTCCGAGCTGCTTGGCCGACGAGTGCGGGTCGCTCAGCGCGGAGAGGAGAGACTGCATCACGAAGGGCAGCGTGGCCAGCTCGCCGCGCCGCAGCTTCAGTCTCAGGGACTCCAGCACTTTCATGGGGGTGCCTTTCGCGTATAAAGATAGTATAGCAGGGGCGGGCTGTTCCCAACCAATATGGGGGGAACCCCCTGGGCCAGGGACCCGCGGCTGCCTTATCGGCCGGGGGGGCGGAAAAATTAACCCCCCCGGGGGGCTTAATTGTAGAAAGTTTCGACCGATATAAGGCCAGCCTCAGGGGGGTCGCCCCGGGGGATCTGTTGGAGGAGGAAGTCAATGCCGTTCGGGCCCATCATCGTCGAGGCAATGCGCAACGACTCCACGCGCATGGACGTCCAGTCCCACAACCTCGCGAACTCGCACACCTCGGGCTACCGGGCGCTCATCCCGGTTCACGACGGTAGCAACTTCCACACCGCAATCAACCAGATGGCCGCACACCATCGGGAGACCGGCAATCCGCTCGATTTCACCATCGAGGGCGACGGCTACTTCGTCGTCGACCGCAACGGCCAGAAGTTGATGACCCGCAACGGCAGCTTCCACATCGACCGCGAGGGCTACCTGGTCAACCACGACGGCTTCCGGGTGCAGAGCCAAAGCGGCGACATCCGCCTCAACCCCGAGGCACCCGTCGAAGTCGACAAGGACGGGACCATCCGCCAGAGTCAGGCCCTGGTCGGAAAATTCATGATGGTCAAGCCGACCGGCAACGTGCGCCAGGCCGGCGGCGCGTGCCTGCTCCACGAGGAGGGGAAGGACTGGACGGCGGCCACCGGCTGTGAGGTGCACAACGCGCGCGTCGAGCACTCAAACGTCAATCCCCTCACCGAAATGACGGATTTTCTGTCGGTCACCCGCACTTTCGAGCTTGGCCAGAAGGCGCTCCACGTGGAGGGGGACGTCAACCGGAAATTGACCGAAGAAGTGGGGCGCACGCGATAGATGTTTATTCAAGATCAGTCCGGTCGCCGCGCCGGACGCCAAGAGGTCCCGGGGGAGGTGAGAGCCACAACCTGAAAAGCCATTCCAGAGGGGGGTCCAGGGGCGCCGAAGGCGACTCCCCTGGATCAGATCCCTGAGAGCGGCGCTCCAAAGGGGCGTCGTGGGCGCTGGGCTCGCCCCCGGGAGGGTCCAGAATTTTGTGAAAGGGAGGAATTCCGAGCATGGGTTTAGGCATTAACCAAAATCTCGCTGCAACTGGAATTCTCAAGAATCTCAGCAACACGCAGTCGATGTTCAACACGCAGGTCCAGCGTCTCAGCTCGGGCCTGCGCATCAACAGCGCCGCGGATGACCCCGCGGGCCTCGTCAACTCCGAGAAGTACCGCGCGCAGGTGGACGGCCTGGGTCAGGCCATCCGCAACGCCAAGGACGGCGTTAACCTGGTGCAGACGGCGGAAGGCGCGCTCGACGAAATCTCGTCCGCCCTCCGCTCCATGCGCACCCTGGCGCTGCACGCGGCCAACACTGGCGTGAACGACGCGGCCTCGGTCGCGGCCGATCAGGACCAGATAGTGTCCCTCAAGGGCACGATCGACCGCATCGTCGGCAACACCCAGTTCGGCTCTCGCAAGCTGCTCGACGGCTCGGCCGGAGTTACGGCCACCACGACCAATGCCGAGACGACCTTCGTGTCCGGCACCACTTCCACGCAGTCCGGCACCTACAACGTACAGGTGACGACCCTTGCCACGAAAGGCGCCAGCCGTGCGGCCGCAATGACGCTCAATCAGCTTACCGCGGCGAACGCTACTGTCGGTGCCCTTGCTGGCGGTGCTGCTACTGCAACCCTGACCTTCTCGTCGAGTAATCAGGCTAGTGGGCTGCTCGGTGCCGCTAGCGTGATCGTCGACATCGCTGGCGCCGCAGACCTCAACGCTGTGAGAGACCTCGTCAACAACAGCACCGTTAAGACGGTGCACGGCATCACCGCCAGCGTTTCAAACAACAAACTGGTGTTCACGTCCGACCGGCTCTCCGGTGGCGCCGCGAGTGAACTCGGGGTGGTCTCCGGTGGCACCGACGCGAACGTCGCGGCTTTCACGGGTATCGCGGCGGACGGCGTCGGCAACGTAGACGCTGCCGTCGCGGCGAACGCCAACTCCAAGATCCGCAACACCGAAACGCTGGACTTCGCCGATGGCAACAAGGCCGCGTCGGTCCAACTGACCAGCGGGATGACCGTGACCCAGGCGCTCAGCGCGATCAACGCCGCCAATACAGGCGCTGGCATCGCCTTGACAGCGGCGCTGGCCGGGTCAGCGATCGAGTTCACCAACGGCGCGTTTGGCTCGCAAAGTGCCGTGCAGGTGACCTTCAAGTCAAACCTGGTGGCGAA
>VGFD01000645.1 GCA_016868975.1 Armatimonadota bacterium
CCGCCGGATCGTCGCTGAAGACGCGCGCCAGGGGAACGGAGAACACCGTCATCACGAGGGTAATCACCGCGGTCACCGCCACCCCGAAGCCCACCGCGGTCCACGCGCTGCGCTCGGCCCGGTCGAGGCGGCCGGCGCCCTTGTTCTGGCCGACCATGGTGATGGTGGCGATGGAGAGCGCCAGGCAGGTCATATACGAGAGGGATTCCACGCGGTGGCCAATGCCCACCGCCGCCACCGCCTCGGTGCCAAACTCCGAGATGACCCGGGTCAGGCCCATGTACACCAGGCAGAACACCACCGAGGAAAACGAGGTGGGAAAGCCGACGCGCAGGACGTCGCGCATGTGCTCGGCGCCGAAATCGGCGAGGCGTATCCGAAACGGGAGGCGTCCGAAGCCCAGCAGCGCCGCATAGGCCAGCACGCCGCAAGACATCCCCACCGCGGTGGCCATGGCCGCGCCGCGCACCCCCATGGCGGGGACCGGACCGGCGCCCATCACCAGGAGCGGCGCCAGCGCGATATTGATGAGGAGCACTCCGGACCATACCAGGGTCGGCGTTCGCGTGTCCCCGTACCCGCGAAGGACGGCCGAGGCGCACTCGTCGATGGCCATTGCCGGGATGATCACGAAGATGATGCCGAGGTAGGCGCCGCCCAGGGCGACGACGCCGGGCTCCAGGCCCATCAGCTCGAGAACCGCGTGTCGCAGCGCCAGTCCGAGGAACGCCAGCAGCGTGCCCATGGCGAGGGCGAGGGAGAGCGCCTGCACCGCAACCCGCTCTGCCTGGTCGCGACGGCCGGCGCCGACCGCGTTTGCCACCAGCGCCGAGGCGCCGGTGGACACGGTGGCTAACTGCGAATAGACCAGCCACACGAAGAAAGCGCTGGCGTTGAGGGCGGCCAGGGAATCGGTTCCGACCCGCCCCACCCAGATGCCGTTGACGACGTTGTAGGAGGTCTCCAGAAAGTGCGAGGCCCAGGTGGGTACGGCCAGGTACAGGAGCCCACGCGGAATCGAGTCGCTGATCAGATCCGGCCGGGTTGTGCGCTGCATGGCACGGCATGTTGGCGCACCAGGGGAAACTACCCTTGCAGGCTGATCGACCACGGCGGGCGACCGAGGGAAACCAACCTTTGCGGACTCTGAGCGGCTTCGCCTTACGGGACAACGACTGACCCGGGCCTGTCGCACGGCCGTCGGGGTGTCAGCATGCTCGAGAATCCAGCCTGGCCGTCGCGCGTGGTACCGCGTGGCCAGATGGGAGGAGATCAATTGGCGGAGCGCCATGCGCAGCCGACGAGCGCGCTGGTCATCAACACCTCCGCGAAGCAGGCGTCGCCATAGTAAAACAAAGTTACCGGAGTTGTAAACCTAGCGGAGCAGCTGCAGCAGGAACTGGACCTGCGTGTTGGCCTGCGCCACCATTGCGGTGCCGCTCTAGACCAGGATCGAGCGCTTCGACTGGTTGGTCGCCTCCGCCGCCATGTCCGCGTCGTTGAGATTGCTCAGCGCGCCGGTGATGGACGTCTGCTGCTGCCGCGACAGCTCCAGCGTGCGTGACATCAGGTTTTGAAACGCGCCGACTTTGAGGTTTTCCTCGGAGACGTAGTTGATTGCGTCGTCTAAGGCGCCGATCAAATCCTGCGCCTGAAGCTGGGTGTCCAGCAAGATGTCCTGGTAATCGTAGCTGTCCACGCCGCCGCGGAAAATGCTCTGCACGTCCATTTTGCGGATGCCGAGCCGCTCGACCATCCCCTCGTCGGGCCCCACCTGGAATTGCAGGGAATCGTCGCTCGTCGTGGCCGAAACGTAGGTGTGCGCCTTCACGAAGGCGGTGAGGCCCACGTCCAGCGAGGTCGCCTGGTTGACCGTGAACGAGATGCCGCCCAGATTTGCGGTCCGCGCGCCGCGGCTCACGCCTTCCAGGGTCAGGACCACGGACTCGCCGCCGTCCACCCCGGAGAAGGCGATGACCGCGTTGACCGTGTCGTCGCCGCTCTCGCCGCCGTCGGTGGTGGTGCCGACGAGATCGTTCGTGCGGCCCATGCGCAGGTTCATGATGTTGAAGTTGATGGTCTGGCCTTCCGCCGTGCCGTCGTCCAGCGTGGCCTTGAATTGCGTGGGGCCGAGAATATTGCCGGCGTGGTTGAAATTCACCGTGCCGGTGCCGCCGCGCACGATCCCCGTCAGGCCGGAAACCGCGGGCGCGGTGACCGCCCAGGCCCAGGAATTGGTGTCGCCCACCTGGGTGAAGGTGACCTTCACGCCGTCAATTGCGTCCATGCCGGTGTTGTCGTACACCGGGAATATCTTGAACTCGGTGGGGCCGGCGCCGGAAACCAGCCGGCTGGCGAACACCGACTCGTTGGTGGTTTCGTACTCGTCGGCGACGATGGTGACACTTCCAGTGGTGCCCCCCGTCGTGCCGTTGGACGGCTGCGTGAGGGCCGTGAGGTCGACCGCCACCGTCTGGTTGCCGTGGCGATCGTTGATGGTGATGTTGAACAGGGCCGGCGCGGCGCCGTTGAGCAGCGTGAGGGCCTTGGTGTCGTTGTCGAATTCCAGCGTGCCGCTGAAGTCGGCGGTCGCCAGCCAGTCTCCGTCCGCGCTGGAGGGGAGGTCGATCACGTAGTTCCACTGATCGGTGCCCGTCTTGCTGAAATTGATGTTCACGCTGTGTGTCTCGCCGATGGCGTCGACCAGCGACACGATCTTGGTGAAACTGTCGCTGCCGGAGGGCGTGAGCCGATCCGAGTCGATGGCGCCGGTGACCGTGAGGCTGGTGCTTTTCACGGCTGGCGTGGCGGAGGTGCCGTCCTGGGTGCCGGTCACGCTGTTGACCGTGGGGACGACCACGCTGTTCAAGCTGGACAAGTCGATGTTGATGGACTGGCCGAGGGTCGTTCCGTCGTTCACCGTCAGGGTGAAGGAGGAACCGACGTAGAAGTTGCCTACACTGTCGTTAATCTGGGAGATGTTGCCGGAACTGTCGAAATGGAGGACCGTGAAGGCGCCTGGCGTCGTGCTCACGGGGCTGCCGGCTATCCCGC
>VGFD01000646.1 GCA_016868975.1 Armatimonadota bacterium
GCTGCTCCCAGGCGTACCCCATGAGCGACTCGCTCCCAAGTCCGCGCTTCCACGCCGCGGCAACCGTGTCCATGAGGTCCTCGAGCTCGCGCGGCGTCACCCGCAGCCGGTTGAGCATCCCGGCCGCCAGGATGATGGTGGACAGAGGCCCGGTGGGGAGCTGGGTCTGGCTGAACGCCGCGAGGGCGTCCAGGTCTACCTTGCCCATCCCGTGCCGGGCCTCCATCAGCGCCCGGATCTCGGGCTGCCGGCGCGCCCACTCGGTGGCCAGGCGGGCCCCGTCGCCGTTGCGCGCCGTCTTCGTCTCGGCGAATTCGAAGATATCCTCCGTCCGCCGCGTGTCCTCCACGAAGGAGAAGAACGAGCGGACGAACTTGACCTTGTCGCGAATCCCTTCGGGAATAAGAGTGGTGGCGCTAACCATGGGCTGACCTCCAGCGTTTCATTGTCGGCATCCTACCATCCGCGCCTGTTATTTTATTGACCGGGCCGTCATGGCATCGTGAAATCGAAGCCCACAAGATGAGCGCGGTCGTCCTTCTGGCGGGGCGCGGCAAGGGCGACGCCAGCGGCGTGGCCTCGGCGACGGCACGAAGGACCCGGGAGCCAAATTGGCGAATTGTTTTGGCTTGCGATGCGCCCGAGCCTGGCTTTGCGAGCCGTCCTGCCAGGCCTGATACTCTGCAACCTGGTGCTGGCCGTGCTGGGGATTTTTCTCACGCGCTCGCCGCGGGCGCCCAGCGCGTCGCAGCCGTCGCAGCCGTCGCAGCCGTCGCAGCCGTCGCAGCCGTCGCAGCCGTCGCAGCCGTCGCAGTCGTCGCAGCCGCCGCAGCCGTGGCAGTCGTCCCAACCCGCACGTGGCGAGGCACTGGCGGACCGGGGCGGTCGGCTGCGCGCCGTTTCCAGGTACAGCACGCAGGTCTTATCAGAATACATGACCGCGGCGGCACGTGCCCCCTGGATCTTTCTCGGGGGTGTCGGCGGAATCACTGTCCTGAAACTCGACGAAGACGGCGTGCCAACCCTCGCCACACGCCAGGATGCCGGCGTCCCCTACCGCATGCTTCTCCAGGGCAACGTCCTGCTGACGGCCGACCGCCGTGGGGGTCTGGTGGCGCATGACGTCAGCCAGCCGCAGACTCCTCGACGGCTCTGGGCATATCACGCGGGTGCGCCGGTCTACGGCATGGCGGCGCGGGACGGGACGCTGGCCCTCGCGGCCGCCGGGGAGGGCTTGCTGCTCATGGACTGGCCGCGAGCGGACCAGGCCCCACAATTAAAAGCGCGTCACACCGCCGACGGGGACGCACGCGACGTCGCGTGGAAAGACGACGGAAGTCTGGTGCTTGGCCTGGCAAAGGGAGGCATTCGCATGCTGCGCGTGGACGCGAGCGGCAATCCAGCGGTAGTGGGACGTCTCCCGCTGAAGGGAATCGTCAGCCGAATTCAGACGCGGGGGAGCCGTGTCTACGTCGCTCTCGGCGCCTTCGGCCTCGCCAGCGTGGACGTGTCAGATCCAGATACGCCGCGGCTTCTTTCACTGCTTCCCTCCCGCCACGCGGTCGTGGATCTGGCGGTCCACAAGGATCACGTCCTTGCGGCCGAGTGGGAGGGCATCCGCATGGTGCGGGATGGCAAAAGCGGACTGGTCGCTTCGGCCACCGCGAGTCTCGCGGACGGGCCGGACACGCACGCCATGATCACGGCCGCGGGTTTCGTGGGCTCCCGACCGTTCGCCGTGACCTGGCACGGATTCCACCTTCTGGCGCTCGACCAGGCGCGCCCGGACAAAAGCGGGGCCGCGGACGAGCGGCCACCTCCCGCTCCGGGCATTATGGCCCCGGACTTCGAGCTGCCGGTCATTGACGCTTCATCCGTGTCGCTGCGCCAGTTTCGCGGCCGTCCAGTGATGCTGTTCTTCTTCAGCGACGGTTGACCCGTCTGCAGTCTGGAGGTTCCAGACATCGAAGCGGTGTGGCGCGAATATCGCGATCGCGGTGTGGCCTTCCTGGCCGTGGCCACGGCCGAAATGGGGCCCGTGGATCGAGACGAGACCCGGCGTTGGGCGAAAAACATGGGACTGACCATGCCGGTTGCGCTCGATCTGACGGTTGAAACCTACCGGCGATACGACCCGCTGGCGGGAGCCAACCGTGTGGCACCGTTTCCACGCCAGTTTGTGGTGGACCGCCAGGGTCGTCTGCTGTACGGTAGCCGTCGCTACGACGCCGTTGCCCTGCGACGGGCACTGGACGCTGCCCTGCGTTAGACCTCGGCGTCCGCCTTATCAGGTCAGGCGCAAACCTGTCTCGGCCTCCAGGCGCTCGACCCGATCGTAGGCCTCGCCGTGGACCTCGCGAGAGATCAGGGCACCGCTGCGCGGGTCATACGCGGCCAGAACCGCGTCCACCACGCCGCTGCCGGAGGTGCCGCGCACGTGCTCTTGCAGAAGATGATAGACCACGTCGTGGGCGGGCTTGCGGGTGATCCAGTCGCCGAACCCGCGCTCCGAGCGGCGCAGGAACGTCTCGTGCAGGATGTGCTCGCCGTCGGTCTCCTGGCGGAAACTCATCAGGTGAATCACGTCCCGCTCGGGCTCGGAGTGGCTGCCCAGGAACATCTCGCCGCGGGCGTACCCGTCGGCCGGGGTGATGGCGGAATTGTTGCCCGCGAAGCCGCCCAGCGACTGAAGGCGGGAAGCCGCCTCGTTGAATCGCTGCAAGCCGTTTCGGGGATCGGTGCAGGTGCTGGCAATCATCTTGTCCGTCCATGACGACAAGGGGTGGGCCGGTTAAGTCACGAGATGTGAACGGATCGCCAACCTTTTTCGGACTGAAACCGTCGTTACCCGCGCGCGTTCGCGATCGGAAACCCGTACAAAAGAATGTGCCGGCTCCCCTCTTCCAGGAGCCGGCACACTGTACGAAAGAGACCGGTACTGATACGACCCTCCGCGCCCAGGGGGACCAGGGGGCGCCGACGGCGACTCCCTGGAGCAACCCGGTACGGAAGCCTTTATGCCATGGCCAGGCACAACTCCAGGCCGTCGCCCGT
>VGFD01000647.1 GCA_016868975.1 Armatimonadota bacterium
CACGCTTCACACCAACGTGGTCGGGCTGGTCAACGTGCTGGAGGCGATTCGGGAAATCCATCCCACCGCGCGGGTGCACGTGCCGGGCTCCAGCGAGGAATATGGTCTTCAATACGCGCACGAGATTCCCATCAAGGAAACCAGCGACACGCGCCCGCTGAGTCCCTACGCGGTGAGCAAGGTAACCCAGGACATGACCGGCTCCCAGTATGCCGAGTCGTACAAGCTGCACATCGTGCGCACGCGCGCCTTCCACCACACCTGCCCGGGCCGCGAGAACGTCTTCGTGGAGTCGAGCTTCGCCGAGCAGATCGCCCAGATCGAAGCCGGCCTCAAACCGCCCCAGGTCCGCGTGGGCAACCTGGAGACGGTGCGCGACTACAGCGACGCGCGCGACGTCGTGCGGGCGTACCTGCTGGCCCTGGAGAAGTGCGTGCCCGGCAAAGCGTACAACATCTGCTCCGGCCAGGGACGCAAGATCGGCGACCTGCTCGACATCCTCCTGTCGTTCAGCACGGCGAAGATCGAGATCGTATCCGACCCTGAGCGCGTGCGCGATCACGAGGCCCCGGTGGCCATCGGCGACTGCACGAGGTTCCGCGAGGCGACCGGCTGGAAGCCAGAGATCCCGCTGGAGCAGACGCTGCGGGAAATCCTCGACTACTGGCGCGCCCGGGTGCGCGCCACGGCGAAGGCGACCGGGCGGTAGCGAGGGTCGGGCCTGGGGGCGTTGCCCGGCCTATTCTGCAGGTACACGGAGGTCAGCCGGGATGATGATCTGTTCACATCCGGGCAACCCCGGGCCTGTGTCCTTCCGCTATCATAGGGGAAACCGCCCCGGGGCGCATTGTGCCCTTGCGCGCTCCCCACACTGGTAGGAGGATGCCCCAATGAACGCTCTCCGCACGCTCACCGCTCCCGCGAGTCCCGCCAGGGACGGTCAACCGGGGGAGTCCGCCGGAGGCATGAGGTTGGGAGGCGAGCCTACCCCCGCGGTCGCAGCCGAGAAGCCCGCGGCGGATGCCCCCGTCCTGACTCCGCAAGACGTGGTGGTGGCGACGCCGCAGTCGCTGACCTCCAAGGCGGCGGCCGGGACGACGCAGCCCGAGAAGGAAGACAAGGATTGGGGCAAAGGCGCCAAAGCCGCCGCCATCATCGCCGGCGTCGTCGGCGGAGCGCTCATCGCGGGCACCGTCGCCACCCTGTGCGCCAGCGGCGGAATGCAGTTGGGCGGAGTGGTGATGGGCAGCCTGTACCGCGAGGGCCTGCCGCGCGCCATCGGGCTGATCGGCCTGGCGAACACCTCCAACCAGTTCCTGCTGGCGGCCCCCCTGGCGGGCGCGGTGGCCGGCGGCATCGTCGGCTCCTTCGCCGGCAAGAAGAAGCACGTTGAAGAGCTGTCCGACGTCCCGGGCAGCGGCCTCGGCAAGCACGAGGTCCCCGCGGACTACAAGCCGCTCGGCACGGTGAGCGCCATCGGGCGCGCGTTCGCGCACCAGTTCCAGGGTGCCGGCGAAGCGGTGCACGAGAACGTCAACGGGCTCGGCGACGCCGAGAACCTGATGGGCGCCGTCAAGTCGGGCGCCGGCGCGGGCTATGCCTTCGGCAGCCGCCTGGGCAACGTCGGCGGGCGGGTCATCGGCGTGGTGCAGGGCGCCTACCTGGGCGGACTGCTGGCCGGGATGCCTTTCTCCTTTGCTCCGATGGTCGCCATTCCGGTGGCCATCCTGGGTGCGTGGGGCATCAGCACCGCGATGTCCAAGGTCGGCGGAGTGGCCGCGGGGACGGTGGCCGGCGCAGGTGGCGCGGTCGTCGGCGCGGTGGCCCACGGGATTGGAAAGGCAGTCGGCAAGGACGCCTAGAAACTCCCCGCCAGAGGCTGAGGCTGAACGCCCGCGGACGGCTTCGTTCGCGGGCTTTTCATTTCCGAGGAGTTTCTCATGAAGCCCAGGTTCGAGATTTGGGATACCCACATTCACCTGTTCACGCGCAGCATCGTGGAATCGTGGCGCAAGAAGCGCGCCGCGCAGGATCCAAAAGTGCAGGAGGCGGCGCAGCGCAACCACGACCGCCACATGACGAAAGCCAACAACCTGCAATGGGAATTTCCCGAGGATGGGGACGACGCCGCAAAGCGCTGGCTTGCCGAGCTGGACCGCGCGGGCGTGGCGCGAGGCGCGTTCATGGCGCCGTTCGCGGAGTCCGCCCAATTGCGGACGATGTTATCGCACAGCGACCGTTTTATCGGGCTCTCCTGGATGAATCCCACGGTGCCCGACGCGCCGCAGATCCTGGAGCGCGAGCGGGCGGCCGGGCTGGTGGGCGTGAAGTGCTACCCGGTTTCGGAGGGATATCTGCTCAGCGACAAGCGGGCCTATCCTTTCTATGAGGCCGCTTCCCGGCTGGGGATGTTCGTGCTCATCCACTACGGCGTGACGGTGGGCTACAACGCCAACCTCGCCTTTGCGAATCCGCTCGATCTGCACCCGGTCGCGCGCGATTTTCCGGACGTGAATTTCGTGATCGCCCACTTCGGGGCCGGCTACATGCGCGAGTGCCTGATGCTGGCCTACCAGCAGGAAAACGTCCACTTTGACACGTCGGGCAGCAACAACTGGCTGCGCACCCAGCCCACGAAAATGACCTTGAAGAACGTGTTCGAGCGTTTCCTGGAGGGGGCCGGCGCCGAGCGCATCCTGTACGGCAGCGACTCGACCAATTTCCCGCGCGGATATCGGGTGAACGTGCTCGAGGAGCAGCTCAATATTCTTGAGGAGCTGGACATTTCCGACGCCGAGCGCGCCCTGATCCTGGGTGGCAACCTCAAGCGGCTGATGTCCAACAACCAGCCGGTGGGAGATTCCGTGACGCCGGAGACCACCCGTTCAGTCTTTGGCTAACATGAAAAATGCCCACCGTTGCCGGCGGGCATTTTCCTTTCCCGGGAGCCTGCGCGCCTACGCGGCGGGCTTCGCGGGAGTCGCCGGAGCCGGCGTGGCTTGCACCGGCGCGGGCGCCGGCGTGGCCGGAGTCGGCTGCGAAGGCT
>VGFD01000648.1 GCA_016868975.1 Armatimonadota bacterium
CCCCGGGGCGCACCGCGGCACGCAGAAGCAGGTCGAGAATCTCGTCCGAACCGTTGCCGACCAGCACCGCATCAGGCTCCACGGCGTGGCAGTCGGCCAGGGCCGCGCGCAACCGCGTGCTGCGTTCCTCCGGGTACCGCCAGACCTCGCGCAGGCTGTCGCGGGCGGCGACCAGTGCGGCGCGGGAGGGGAGAAACGGCCCGCACGACCCGGCCAGGTCGAGGCATTCGGCGCGGCGCCCGTTGGTGCCCACCAGACCGGGCTCCGTACCAGTACGCATGCCCCCGATCATACGCACCCTGTTGGCCTGATGTCAATCCGCGTCGGTGATACGCTCCCGGTGCGTGTCCGTGCCGACGATCCGGGCCCGGCCATCTGTTATAATGCGGTCGTGTATCGCCGAAATGCCGTTGCCGGTACGCGAGCCTGAGCCGTTGCCGCGGAAGCACTGCGTGACGGGTGGCCAGAGGGTGGCCGGCTACCTGCTGCTCGCGCTGCTTTTCACGTGGCCGCTGCCCATGTCGCTTGCCACCCGCTGTTGGGGCCACCAGTGGGATCTCTGGGGCAACCTCTGGGCCATGGATCTCATCGGGCGCGGCGAGGCGGCGCCGTTTCTACCCCGCCTGTTCTTTCCCGTCGGGTTCGACATGGTGGCCGACGTGGGGCATTTCTTGATCCCGTGCCTGGGCGGAGGGCTGGCCAAATTGATTCCCCCTGCCCTGGCGTACAATCTCTTGCTGCTCACCCTGCTGGTCGCCACCTGCCTCGCGGCGCACCAGTTTGCCGCGCGGCTGGGCGCGGGCCCGGGCGGGTGCATGGCCGCCGCCGCCGTCTTTGCGTTCAACCCTTACGTCTTCAGTCAAATGGCGATCGGAAGCATCGAGATGCTCGCGCTGCCGGGGATGGCAATCCTTGCTGCGTGTCTGGTCGCCTCCGAGTCCGAGCGCGCGACGGGCTGGTACGTCGTCGGTTTTTTTGCGCTCGTGGGCACCTTTCTCGCGAACGTCCCCTACGGCGTCATCGCGTTCTTGCTGGTCGGGATGTTCATCTTCTACCGTCTGCCCATGCGACGCGTCGCCCTGGGGTGGACGGCGTGCGCGGTCCTGGTGGCGGTCGCCCTGTCTCCCTACGTCCAACTGCTGGTGGCCCGTCTCGACAATACTCCGCCAGCCCACCCCGGACCGTGGGCAGAGGTGACGCGGAACTGGAAGAAATGGGACGAAGTGTACTTCGGCCGTCGCACCATGCTGGATTTTTCCAAAAACGACGCGGGGGCCTGGGCCGCGCATGACATCGTTGCGTGCAGCGTAACGCCCGGGGATTTCTACCACCTGCGGCCCCCCTTGTTTCCGGCTGCCGGCGCGCCTTTCTGGATTTTACTTCTCCCCCTCTGGGTGGTCGGATTTCGCGGCAGCGGCAAATTCTGGGCCCTTGCCGCGGCGGTCTTCCTGGCGCTTTCACTGGGGCCGAAAGGCCCGCTGTACCCGTTTTTGTACGATTTCGTGCCACATTTTCACGGGATGCACCGCCCCTACGTTTTTCTGTCCGGGGCCTGGCTTTGCCTGGCCGGCCTGGTGGCCCTCATCGCCGGCCGGCTCGCGCTGAGCACGGCGGCCGGGGCGGCCCTTGCGGTGGGCCTGGTAATCGCCGTGCGCCTGCTCTCACCGGATGCCGCGGAGGCCGCCATGGTGACGGTCCCCGACGATCCCCCGGCGGCCTATCAGTGGCTTGCCGGCCGCGAGGGAGACTTCGCGGTCGTGGAAATTCCTTTCATGCCGCTTCCCATGTCGGCCTCGAATGCGCGCGCGCAATTCTGGCAGAGGGCGCATCACAAGAAATTATTCAACGCCATGCTGCTACGGCCCGCCATGTGGCTGGACTTCAACCGTTTCGTGCACGCGCAGCCGCTGCTGCTGGAAATCGCGCGCCTGCAGGAGGGCGCCCCGCCGGGAAGGGCCCTGCCGAGGGACGCCGTGGAACTGCTGGGACAGGCCGGTTTCCGCTACATTCTGGTGCGTCGCGCCTACGATCACGAATCCATGATCGTGGAAAATCTTCGCAACGCACTGTACTCCCGGAATATCACGGATCTGCTCACCTCACTCCTGGGTAAGCCGGAAATGGTCGGCGATGCCTGGATTTATGATTTGCGCAAGCGGGGCAGCGGGCGACGGCCCGCGGCTGCTGTCGAAGTGGTCACCGAGGTTACCCGGGTCCCACCAGAGGGACTTCTGACGGTTCTTCCGAGTCAAGGCCCGCTTCGCGAAATGACCTTCTGGGTGGAAGGCCAGGGCCCGCTCCGGGTCACCGTGCAAGACAGCGGCGGAAGGCTGCTGGTGAGCGGCACGCTGCAGGCGCGTCCAAACCACTGGAACGCTGTGCGGATTCCGCTCCAGGGGCCGGCCGCCCTGGTGGGGCTAAAGCCGTCGGGCGCAGCGCGGATCGCGCGCATGGAGGTGACCGAAGGCAACGAATCCCCAACACCCTCGAAGATCGTCGGCCAGTCGCGCCGGGAAGGGGAGCCGCGCCGGCGGGGTGAATCCGATAACCGTGGGCCTGACGCACGGCGATCGCCTCACCTGCTTGAGCCTGGCCATGGTTGCCGCGATGGCCGTTTCACTCACCCTCGCGCGCCCGCCCACCGCACCCCGGGCCGCGCCGGCCGGCATCCATGCGTTCGCGCCCGCCGACGCGGGGGCGGAGCGGCGCGCGCAGGAGGCGGCCGACGCGTGCCGCGCGCGGGGGGATTTCCTCGGCGCGGCACGCCATTACCGGGAGGCTTTGCGGCGTCATCCACTGGACGTCAGCCTGCACTACGCCGCCTTTGAGATGGAAATGTACCGGGATCCGGCCGCGGCCGCGGCGCTTGCGGCGCAGGGGCTGGCGCGGTTTCCCGGGGAGCATCCGCTCCACCTGTGCCGGGCTGAGGCCATCCTTCTCAACGCCGTGGTGCGGCGCCTGCGCGGCGAGCGGCTGCGAGCCGCACTGCTGACCGCGGAGCGGGAGGTCGACGCGTGCGCCCGGCGCGGCGGCATCGTCGAGCGTG
>VGFD01000649.1 GCA_016868975.1 Armatimonadota bacterium
TGCCACGGCCAATGATTGCGGGTGGCAATGTGCCACGGCCAATAGTTGCGGGTGGCACGTTGCCACGGCCAATGGTTGCGGGTGGCCGCGGGACGTTGACATCCCCAGGGCGGGGGGTACAGTGAAACTATGAAAAACATCACAGTTTCACTTGACGACGAAACCTATCGTCGCGCGCGCATGCGGGCCGCCGAGCAGGACACTTCGGTTTCAGCGTTGGTGCGCGCCTATCTGAATGACCTGGGATCTGGGGAGACCCATGCGGAGCACCTCAAGCGAGAGGAACGCGCCCTGCGGGAGCGCGTCAAGACCTTCAGCGCGGGGGACCGAATCAGCCGCGATGCGATTCACGAGCGGAGAAGCTAAGTGGTCCGCGGCGAAAGTCTGATCATGAATTGGAGCCCCGGGCGCGGACCACTAAGCTAAGCCCCAAATCGGTTTGATCGTGCCGCGCGACACGCCCGGGTTAGTCGTTGTCCCGTAAGGCGAAGTTACTTGTGTCGCGCGCCACTAAGCCCGTTGCACTTTCTCGACAGTGAACGCTCTCCGGCCCTTCGCCAGGCCGTTGTCCTGCCCCCTAGTTCGCGATGCTCATCTTCTTGTTGAGCAGCCGTTCCTGGGCCTCGCGGGCGCGGGTGTAGCCCTTGTTTAATTGGAGCGCGCCGTGCATGCACTCGATCGCGCGATCCAGGTGGATGTCGCTGCCCATCTTGTCGTACACGATCTCGCACACCAGCCCCATGTAATAGAGCGGCTCCGGATCTTTCGGGGACAGCTTGCTCGCCTTGTTGTACTCGTCAATGGCCTGGTAGAACTGCGACTCGCGGAAGTACCAGTCGCCCAGCGCGAAGTGGGCGGCCGCGTTGTTGGGATCCTGCTTGATGGCCGCCTCGAAGATGCCGCGGGCTTCATCGATTCGGCCAAGCTTCATGGCCTCGCGCCCGTCCTTTACCAGGTCCACGCCGCTTGCCGGGACCCCGGCCGCCGGCTTGTCGCTGGGCGGCGCGATCTGCCGCGGATTGTCCATCTTGGCCAGCAGTTGCGGCGCCTTCTTGTTGCCCAGCTCGATGCCGCGGCGAAGCGCCTCGCGCGCCTTCGGGGTGTTACCCATCAGCATGTAGACTTCGCCGATAGCGGTCCAGGCGACGTCGTTCTTGGGATTCAGCCGGGTCACCATCTGGTAGTTGCGAAGCGCCATGAAGTAGTCGCCGACCTTCAGCTCGATGTCGCCGGCCATCGTGTTGGCTTCCAGGTCATCGCGCTCCATGACCAGGATGTTGCGGCAGATGGAAAGCGCCATGCTGTACAGCCGCATGTCGTAGAATCGCTGCGCGAGCTGCATGCGGCAGGTGGCCGGCTTCCCGATCTGGCGCGCCACCAGATCGGAAAGGAGAGAGTAACGAAACGCCTGATCGACGAAGGCGCCGGCCTTGTCCTCGTCAGATTTGTGGACCAGCGCGAGACGAAAGGATTCGTTGCTGCGCGCGGTCATAACGTCCACGAACTCGCTGTTGAGGATGTGGCGTTCCTTCTTCACCAGCCCCGGCCACTGGGACGAATTGGTACCCGACATTACGGTCAGGAAATTGATCTGCTCGGGACTCTTCAGCATCATCGCGCCCTGGGACGGCATGCCCTGGTTGAGCGGGTTCACCTCCCCCTGGGGCGGCGGAGTGTCGACCGGATTTCCCTGCGCGTCAATCTGGCCGTCGCGATGAATGATCTCCGGCTTCTTGGGCTGCTTCTGAGAGTCGGTGGACGTCGGCCCCGACTGCGACTGGCTCGACGGCGAAGGGGGCGGCGCGTCGAACGAATCCGCGTGCAGCGGCGCGGCGGTGATGGCGAAGAGTGCCATCGAGGCAAGCAAGTAGCGCACGATAAACCTCCCAGGGGTCTATTCCAGGAGGATCGCCTTCGGCGCCCCGGGGGACCCCCACATGAACGGAGGGACGTTCAATAACGACTACCGCGAAGCCTGCCTCGGCCGGGCCGGCGCCTTGGCTTGAGCTGGTAGCGGACCTCGCTGACCACCTCGCCGTCCACTTCCACCACCACGCGGTACTGCCCCTCGGCGCGCGGCGGCAGCTTCTTCTCGATGAAAAAGCCGTTGTGCTGCTTTGGATCGCTGCTCCGTGGAAAATCCACCTTGCTGGTGTCCTGGCCAGGCTTGACCTTGAAGTCGCCGCCCAGCACGCGGCCGAACTGGCTGCCGTCAGGCGCGTAGAAGGTGGCGCGCACGCGATTGGTGTGCTCCCGCCGCCCGTCGCCGTTCTCGAAGAAGGCATACACGAAGACCGCCTGATCCTTTTCAGTGAACACGGCCTTCTGATTGCCGGACTTGTCGGTCATGAAGGTGCCCAGCAGCTTCAGCTCGCTGGAATCCGGGCGCACCCGGAAGGGCACGCTGGTGAGTCGCTTGCCGTCCACGTCCACGGCGATGGAGTACTCGCCGGGCGCGTTCTGGATGGTCTCGCCCCGGATCAAATAGCCGTTGTGGCCGCTGCCGTCGATGGCGCGGGGAAAGTCGCGGGTGGTGAGACCTCGCCGCTGGCCACCTCGAAGGACCCGCCCAGGGGACGGCCGTACGGCTTGCCATCCGGCCCGTAGGCCTGCACCTTGATCTCATGCTTGTGCGCCGCGGCCGGATTGCCGTTCTTGAGGAACACGTAGACGAAAACGCCCGCCTCACCGGCCTTGAAGATGTCCTGGCGCTTGCCCTGATCGTTGGCAAGATACGCCTCGACCAGTGTCACGTCGGGCTCGGGCGCCGCGTGCAGAAGGGAAGCGGTGAGGAAAACAATTGCAAGCACCATCCCTGGCAACGAACGCATGGAGCACCCCTTAATGGTTGATCTCGGAAAGTGGTTGAGCTCGGAAGGTGGTAAAATTCGCCCGTGAACCCCCGCCGCTCCTACTCCCATGAAGAAAACCATACACAGGTAGTAGATCCCGCCCCGCCGAACGCCGGCAGCGTGCGCCTCTTCACCGCCCTCTTCACCGCGCTGCTGCTGGCTCTGCTGCAAGGCTGGCTGCTCGCCA
>VGFD01000650.1 GCA_016868975.1 Armatimonadota bacterium
GGTGGCGCGCCCTGCTGGCCGGGCCCGGGCTGGCCTTTCTCTTCGTGGCGTTTCTCGAGCTGTCGGTCCGCCACTACGACAGCCTCCCGCACGGCGACTGGTACATGCTCAGCGAATTCACGGTGCCCTGGGTGGCCAGCGGCAGCCCCGACGGGCACGCGCTGGCGCTGGAGTGGATCGAGTCGGACCGCGAGTCGACCGCCGCGGCCGGCTGGGCGACGTTCAGCTCGATCGTCGCGACCAGACCCGACGCCGAGCTCGACCACGCCGAGCTGGAGAAATTGCTGAAGCGGGTGGCGACGACCCTTCAACAGCAGCCGAACCGCGTCCGCTACGCCATGAATGGGTTCGTCGCCGCAGTGGGCGGATATTGCCCGGCGCTGACCGCCACGGCACTCAAAACGGCGGAAACAATCGGAAAAGTAACTGTCGACATGGGAGAAACCAGTTGCAAGGTTCCGGACGCCGCCGAAACCATCCGCAAAATGGAAGCGCGCGGCAGCCTCGGAAAGAAGCGCAAATCCGCCAGGTGCTGAGAGCGCGGCGCTCCCAGTCGATTACTCGCGCCGCCAGTACCACCACGCAATACCGTATATCCCCATGGCAAGCCAGATGAGGGCGGCGTAGCCAATCGCCATCGACGCATACTCCAGCATACCCCCCAAAAGCCCGCCGAGCAGATTCGAGCCAAGCGCCTCGCCACGCTGCGAGGAACGCACGAACTGGCGACCGAACACGAGTCCGGCGCAGTAGAGCGGAAGCGTCAGCCAGATCGCGCCAAGAATGGCCCTGAGGAAAAGCGGGAACGACAAGAGGATACCCAGCGGCAACAGGGCGTTGCCCAGCAGCGTCAGTCCCAGCACGACAAAGAGGCCGCTCACGCGGAGATCGGAGAACCGCAAAAGGGTGAGATTGGCCGCCAGAATCATCAGCAAGACCACGACAATGATGACAGTCGCAACCATCCAGGTTGAGCCCATGAGCAGCGCCGCGGCCGTGATGCTTCGCGTCTCGATGAGCATGAAGGCTGCGCCGAGCAGAAAGAACGGTGGATCGACCCGCCGCAGCGTACCGGTCACCATCATGGTCAACGCGCACAGGATGGCGAGACCTCCCAGGATAAGCAGGTATTCTCGCGGGACGCCGCGTTCCCTCAGATAGAAGAAAGGCCAGTCGTCAGTGGGGAGGACCGTGCTTCCCAGACCCTCTTCGAAGTCGACTTCTCGGTGCTTGATCCGTTCGAGGCCCGGTCCGCTGATCAGGATCGTCCCGACCGGGTTGGAATTAAAGTGCGAGTAGAAATATGGCAGCCGTCCGAACACTTGCGATAGCATGTAAAACAGCCGCTTGGTCGTCCACCGCTCGGCAGATCCATGCTCCATGAACACCAGGCCGTCCGGCTTGAGCAGGCGCGACACTTCCAAAAGGCTGTCGCGCGTGTAGACGTAGGAATCCAGTCGCACGCTAGACATCCGCGAGGTGAGCATGTGCGAGTCCAGCAACCCAAAGACCGCGACGTCGTAGCGTCGGGTAGATTTCTTGAAGAAGGCGCGCGCGTCATCGCACCAGACCGTCACGCGGGGATCGTCGTAGGGATGCTCCGGATGGCGCTGCGCTCCGATGCGCAGCAGCATGGGATCGATCTCTACCGCGTCGACGTGCCGCGCCCCTGCCCGCAACGCCGCTGCAACGTCGTTGCCGCTGCCTGCGCCGACGATCAGCACGTCATCGTGGCTTCCAAAGGTGTAGGGCAGCTCATACTGGCGCCGCATCGCGTCCAGGGCCGGCCAGCGTGCCACCCCGGCCGGAGACAGATCCATCGGGCTTTGAAAGAAATCTTCGTTCACCGAGATGTTGAAACCGGCTTCTGGCGGCAGGGATTGCGTGTCCAGGTGCTGCTTCGCACGCATTTCCATCCACGGGAAGACGGCGCCGATGCCCGGATTGTAGTAAAGCGGCTGGATGCGAAGCTTTTGATAGGGGGACCAGAACGCGTCCGATCCGGCTCCCGCGACCATTGCGATACAGAGTCCTCCCGCAGCAAGCGCGACGATTCGTTCCCTGGAGGAGCGCATGGGCAGGAATGCCGCAAGCGCCACCACGGCCGCGAGCCAGGTCCACGGCGGCCATTCCATCCAGCTGAAGAATGGCATGAGCAGCGTGCCCAGGATGGACCCCGCGATGTTCCACGAGTAGGCGCTCAACGGCGGCAGCGCATTGAAATAGCCGGCCATCTCCCGGCCGATCAGCACGAAGGTCGCTGCACACGCGACAAAAATCAGCAGCAGGCAGAACCACAATGGCACCTGTGGTAGCGCGAAATCATAGCCAAGAAAAAAGATTTCTTCGGACGAAGTGCGCACCCCGAGGTACGACAACAAGTGGGTGAGCACCAGCGTGGCAAGCAAGGCCGGAAGCAGCCATACATTGGAGCCCCCTTCGGGACGAAGCAGCCCGAAGCCCATTCCGAAGAAACAGGCGAGCAAGACGAAATTCAGAAAATATCCAACGATGCGTACTTCGCTGGGGATCCAGCGGATGAGGACGACTTCAAGCAACAGCGCAAGCACGCTCAGCAGAAAGAGTCGTGCTTGCTGAGGGTTCACCGTCAAACCTGGAGACCCGCGCCCTGATAGTTGTGGCCCACGCATTTGGAACTGTGTTTATGAGCGCTGCCAACCATCACCTGCAAGACTGCGTAAGCATAAGGCAGCCCGACTCCAAAAAAGTCGGGCCTGCAATGCATTTTCGATGTGGAAAGGAGGTTCGATCTTTCACCCGGAGTGCGACGTGACATCCCGCGAGCGCATGGGGATGTCACCGTCATGGGGGAGTAGCCGCCTCGACGGTTTCCAGCAGCACGTGCTGCGCGGCCGGATCGAGCAGGTCCTCGCTGGTCCGCACCTCCAGCGCGATGTCGTCGCCCACCAGATCCGCGAAGTCCATGGCGGCCATGGATCGTGGGCAGAGCTGTGGCAAGTGCCACAATGGAAGCCGCGCGTTCGCCACCGCGGCGATGACGAATTGCTTCAAGTGCCA
>VGFD01000651.1 GCA_016868975.1 Armatimonadota bacterium
TCCGCGTCGCGGTGTTCGTGAATGCTGGCGGTGGGCGCCTGGAGGCCGTCCCGGCCCTGGGCTGGTATGCGTCGTGTACCTCGGCAAGCCCGACATCTGGATCCGCGACGCGGAGAGCCTGCGGGCGCGCAAGGCGGCGGCCGAGATGCCGCAGCGCGGGCTGTCGCTGGACGAAGTGTCCGACGGCCTGGTGAATTTCTTCAACGGGATGGTCGACTGGGGCCACCCGCACATGGGGATGAACGTGATCCCGCCGTCCACGCTGCCGTCGATCGGCGCGCACGTGATGGCGGCGATGTTCAGCCCCAATCTCATCGAGGAAGAGTACTGCGTCAACGTGGCGGCCGCCGAGATCGACTGCGTGGCGATGTGCGCGCGCCTCGCCGGCTACGATCCCGTGCAGGCCGGCGGGATCTTCACCTTCGGCGGCCTGGGCACGTGGATGTATGCGATGAAGGTCGCGCTCACGAAGGCCCTGGGGAAGGAGTCGCGGGCGCGCGGCATCCGCGAGGACGTGCAGGTGATCACCTCCGAGTCTTCCCACTTCAGCAAGTTCATCACGTCCGACTGGATCGGCCTCGGCACCGACAACGTGCGCGAAGTGGTGCTCAACAGCGACAACGCGATGAACCTTGACGCTCTGCGTGAGACCCTCGAAGACTGCCACCGGCGCGGCCAGCGCGTCGCGTTGATCAACGCGACCACGGGCACCACCGACGCGTTCGGCGTCGACGACGTGAAGGGAATAGTGGCGGTGCGCGACGCGTTCGTGGCGCGGCATGGCCTGGAGCGGATTCCGCACGTGCACGCCGACGCGGTCATCGGCTGGGCATGGATGGCCTTCCGCGGCTACGACTTCGACGCCAATCCGCTGGAGTTTGAACCGGTCCTCCTGAAGGATCTGCGGGCCGTCGCCGCCCGCTTCACCGACCTCCACAGCGCCGATTCCATCGGCTTCGACTTCCACAAGACGGGCTACGCGCCGTACGTGTCGAGCATGTTCCTGGCTCGGGACGGCGCGGATTTCGACCTGTTGGCGCGCCCGGCCGGCGCCGAGGCTTACCTGTTCCATTTCGGCGCCTACAACCCCGGGGAGTATTCCCTGGAAAGCTCGCGCTCGGCGGCCGGCGCGCTCGCCGCCTGGGCCAACCTCAAACACTTCGGCCTGGAGGGATATCAGGTGCTGCTGGCGCGACTGGTGTACCTGGAGCGCATCCTGCGGGGATACCTTGACGCGCGCCCGGCCATGGTCGTGCTCAATCCCGAGGATCACGGGTTTGTCACCCTTTACCGCGTGTATCCCGAGGGCGTCGACGCGAAGGCCCAGGTGGCCGACGAGCTGGCCGGCGGGGACGACGACGGGCTCGCCCGCCATAACGAGTACGTGCACCGCCTGTCCCAGGAGATCTTCCGGCGCCAGCGCGAGGAGCGCGGCCCGTTCTTGAGCTACACCTCGTCGTTCCGCGTCAATCCCAACGGCCAGCGCGTCGCGGCGCTGAAGGTCTTCCCCATGACCCCGTTCGCGACGGAAGACAGCATGCGCTCGATCGCCGACGCCATCGAGCAGGCACGCAAGAACGTGGAGGTCGCTTCCGGCGCGGGGGGCAGTGCATGAACCAGGCGCGAAAAAGATACACCGTACTTTCGCACGCACGTACGTATGGGTTCACGATTGACGTACGTACGTCTACGGTGCTACCATCCAACTATGAAAATGACTGTCTCAAGGCTGCGGGAGAACATTTATCAGATCCTTGATGAGGTACTTGCCACTGGCGTGCCGGTCGACGTTCAACGAAAGGGAGGCGTAGTGCGACTGGCGCCCTTGGAGCCGGTGCGCCGCACTGACCGATTGGTGCCCCGCGAGTACTTGCGCGCTGATCCGGACGAATTCGTTCATCTCGACTGGTCGGGCGAGTGGCAGCCGTAACCTACCTGGACACACACGTCGCGGCGTGGCTCTACGCTGGCCGCGTCGACCTGCTGCCAGCCGCGGTTCGTAAGCGTCTGGACGAGGATGACCTGTTCATCTCGCCCGCGGTGACCCTGGAGTTGCAATACCTCTTCGAGATCGGGCGCACTTCGCAGCCAGGTGCTCAGGTCGTGGACGCCCTCACGCGCCAGATTGGTCTCCAGGTATGTCAACAGCCGCTTTCGGAAGTTGTCGCCGCGGCCCTCAAGCTGTCATGGACCCGCGATCCGTTCGACCGTCTCATCGTCGGACAGGCGATTGTGCGAAATGCAGGCCTCTTGACGAAAGACCGCAACGTTCGTCGCCACTTCCAGGGAGCATTCTGGAAGCGGTAGCCTGAGATCGGGTAGTCCTGGCCTCCATGTCGTTGGCGCAGAGTTCCAGAGGATGGCTGCCGTGAATCGGGCGGCCCCCAGCAGCCCACCCCCCCCACGGGCGCTTCACGACGCCCCGCGGGCCGTTCACCCGAGCAGCATTGCGGGCGCGGCACTCGGTCTCTATGATGGCCGCAAACAGACTACTGGAGGAACCCATCATGTTGATCAAGAGCAGCGATCCGAAAGCGCCATCCCGGCCGCCCTGGCAACAGGCAGCGGACGCCGCCGTGGGCGCCCTGGCCGGCAGCGTCGTGGAGACGGTCTACAACACGGCGAGCGCGGTCCGTCACGGCGGGCGCGCCGCGGAAGAGGCGTTCGAGACCGTGCGGAACGACCCTTCCAAGGGCGTCCTCGAGAAGGCGGCGCTGACGGTCGCCATCCCCGTGGTGACCGTCGCCGCGCCGCTCGCCACGGCGGTCGGTTCCGCGGTGGCGGGGGCCGTCAACGGTGCCCGCCGGGGAGCCGACGAGGGATGGCGGGAGGCCGTACTCGGCGCCTTCGGCGACGCCATCCGGTTCGAGTCCGCGGCGGCCCTGCCGGAGCAGGCGCTGCGGGAGGCACGTGCCAGGGCGCCGGGGGGTCCCCCCCCGACGCTGGCCCAGGAGGGCGCCGGGGTCGTCGGCGCCGTGGCCGGGTCGGCCGTGCTGGCGGCGGGCGTCGGCGCGTCCACCCTGGCGCG
>VGFD01000652.1 GCA_016868975.1 Armatimonadota bacterium
TGGGTCGGCGTCGGCTGTGCCGACCCCGGCCTTGATCACCTTCAAGACGCACGAGCCGCACCTGGAGATTGATTCCGCCGTGTGGGCCTCGCTGGGGATCAAGCCCGGCGAGGACTACCGCTGGTCGGTCAGCGCGCTCCGCCAGGGCCGCGCGCTCGACACCCGCAGCGGCGTCATCCGCTTCATCTCCGACGACGAGGACCGCGCGGTCAGCGCCGAAGAGGCCGCCATCCGCGAGATGCCCGCGCAGAGGCGATTGCTCGGACTGGCGGGCCTGTATTCGTCCGCGAGCCTTTTCTGGGAAGCGTGCGACGTGCTGGGCCAGTACCTGCGCCGCAATCCCCAGGTCGCCGTGGCGCACCTGCTGCTGGCCCGCGTGTGCGAGGACATGGAGCGCGTGCAGGAGGCGGCGCGGGCCATCGGACAGGCGAACCGGGTGCTGGCGGCCACCTAGCGGCGCGCGACACAAGTAGCTTGGCCTTACGGGACGACGACTGACCCGGGCGTGTCGCGCGACACGCTCAAACCGATTCGGAGCTAAGTGGTCCGCGGCGTGTCACGGCCCGGAGAAATTCGCAGCTTTCTCCCGCAGGCACGGCGGCTTTGGGCGCGAATGCAGCGCCATGGAAATTGAACCGATTGGCTCCGACGCCCCCACCGCCGCGCCCGTTCGGGCGACCTACCTCCCGCGGACGCCCGCGCCCGCCCGAACCCAGGCGCCGCTGAGCGGGCAACCGACCGAGTCGCTCGGCGAATCCGTTGAGGCGAAGCCCGAGCTGCTGACTCGGGTCCACTTCGCGCCGCCCGCGCCGGCCGAGCCGGAGGGCATCCCCGTGAGCCAGTTGCGACCCATCGCCGACGAGGCGATGACAAGCCGCGGGCTGTCCACGACCATTTCCCCCGAGGCCATGCGGCAGGTCCGCGAGATCGGCGGGCCGGCCCCCATCGAGGGTCCCGGCGTCGAGGATCTGCGCCACCTGCAGTGGGTGTCCATCGACAACGAGTCGACCCGCGACATCGACCAGGTGGCTTACGCGGAGGATCTCGGCGAGGGGCGCACCCGCTTGCTGGTGGGCATCGCGGACGTCGCCGAGTCCGTCCCCAAAGGCTCGCCGCTCGATCAGCAGGCCCAGAAGAACACCGTGACGGTGTACAACCCGGGCGCCACGACGCCGATGCTGCCCGAGGAGCTGTCCACCGACTGGACCTCGCTGGGGCCGGACGTCGACCGCCGCGCCATCGTCACCGAGCACGTCGTGGGCGCCGACGGCGAAGTCGAGTCGTCGCGGATGTTCGAGGCGGCCGTGCGCAACCACGCGAAGACCGACTACAACGCGGTTTCGGCGTGGATTGAAGGCCGCGCGCCGGCCCCCGCCAATATCGAGAACCAGGAGGGGATGGCCGAGCAGGTGCGCCTCCAGATGGAGGTCGGCAAGCGCCTGGGCGAAGCGTCCGAGCGCCGTGGCGCGCTGGAGTTCGTGACCGACCGCGTTCTCACCGTGGAGAAGGACGGCCGCATCACCGACCTCGTGGCCGAGAAGAAGAATCTCGCCAGCGAGGCGGTCGCCAACCAGATGATCGCCACCAACACGGCCACCGCGAAGTTCCTCCACGACAGGGGCTTCCCGGTGTTCCAGCGCGCGGTGCAGGCGCCCGAGCGCTGGGATCGCATGCGCGAGGTGGCGGTGCAGGAAGCGAGCCGGCTCCCGGCCGGCAAGGAGATGCCCTCCGAGATCGCCGTGCTCCCGGAGAAGGCGGATCCGGCCGCCCTGGGCGCCTACCTGCGGGAGTACCGCGAGCGCAATCCCGAGGGCGCCAACGAGGTCACCGGGATGTTCTTGAAGTTGATGGGCGGCGGCGACTACGTGGTCACCGAGCCGGGCGCGCCGATGGCGCCGCACTTCGGGCAGGGCGTGGCCGGCGGCGAGACCGGCTACGTGCACTCGACGGCGCCCAACCGCCGCCTGCCCGACGTCATCACGCAGCGGCTGGTGAAGGCGGCGCTGCGCGGTGAGCCGTCCCCCTACACGAGCCAGGAATTGCAGGGCCTCGCGGCGCGCTGCAACGAGATGGAGAGCCACGCGAAGGGCGCCGAGCGCCAGGTGCGCAAGGCCGCGGTGGCCCAGTACCTGCAGACCCAGGTGGGCGAGCAGTATGACGCCATCGTCACCGGCAACAGCAAGAAGGGCGTGTTCGTGCGGGTCACCGATCCCCCGATCGAAGGCAAGCTGGTGCAGGGGATCGAGGGCGCCGACGTGGGCGATCGCCTGCAGGTGAAGCTGCTGGCGGTGGACCCCAAGAGGGGCCACATCGACTTCGGCAAGCTCGGGGAATATCCACGCGAGGAGCCCAACGTGCCGCTCACGCTCAGCGCATGAGTCACAGAAGGGGTTTCAGCGTTCTTCGATCCGCTGACCGACGATCTAGTCCAGGCCCTTGAGGAGGCGGCCCTTCTTTCTGTTGGTGGGTGCAGCTTCATGAGCCTCAAGTCTTAACGCGGGTTGCAGGAAGGGTTTGTTTTGGGGTGAACAAGTGTGGTGTACACGGACATTGTACACCTTCCGTAGTACAAAGAGGACCCTCGATGCGAGCACCCCTCAAGAAGCAGATTCGAGTCGTGATGCCCGATCCGTTGTACCAGCAGATCAAGCGCTACAGCGGCGGGAACCAGACCCGTTTTATCCTCGACGCCGTGACGGAGCGTCTGCGAAAGCTCGAGGAGCAACGGCTTGAGGAGGAGTTGGCGGAGTGCTACCAGCAGCGGGCTCAAGAACGGTTGGAATGGGCGGAGCGTGGCGTTTCCGCCGCGCAAGACTGGCTTGTGCGAACCGATAACGAATGAGACGGGGCGAGGTTTACCTGGTGGACTTTGGTACGCCACGGGGCTCGGAGCCGACAGGAGTTCGCCCGGCTCTCATCATCCAGAATGACATCGGTAACGACAAATCGCCGACGACCATCGTGTCCGTCATTACCTCGAGCGGTGTCAGTCGCGTGTTTCCCGTCGAGGTGCTC
>VGFD01000653.1 GCA_016868975.1 Armatimonadota bacterium
TCTTGAGGTACACGCCCTTCGCCGTGGCCGGCTTGGCGCGCACGACGGCGTCGAGCAGCACGTTGAAGTTCTGCACGAGCTTCTCGTCGTCGAAGGAGACCTTGCCGACCGGCGTGTGCATGCAGGCCAGCTTGTCGGCGCGGTACTGCACCTTGCCGGACTTGATCTCGGCGACGGCTTTGCCCACGTCGGGGGTCACGGTGCCGACCTTGGGGTTCGGCATGCGGGGACCCAGCACGCGGCCCAGCTCTTTACCGATGAGGCCCATCATGTCGGGCGTGGCGACGGCGATCTCGAAGTCCGAGAAGCCGGCCTTCACCTCGGCCACGAGGTCCTCGGCGCCCACCCTGTCGGCGCCAGCGGCCTCGGCGTCCTTCGCCTTGTCGGCCTTCGCGAACACGATGACCTTGGGCGTCTTACCGGTGCCGTGGGGGAGAACGACGGTGCCGCGGACGGTCTGGTCGCTCTTCTTGGGGTCGATGCCGAGCTTGATGTGGCACTCGACGGTCTCGTCAAACTTCGCCTTGGCGATCTTCTTGACGATCTTGATGGCCTCTTCGACCGGATAGAGGGTCTGCCGATCGAACTCATTGAGGCTTTCGCGGTATTTCTTGCCGTGTCTTGCCATTGTATTACTCCTTGTGGTGATGACGGCATCCGAGGATGCCTCCCACTGGATGTGCTGCACCGGTGTCCCGGTGCAAACTCTTTTGATTACCCCTCGACGACCAGGCCCATGCTGCGAGCCGTGCCTTCGATGATCTTGACCGCGCCTTCCATGGTGGTGGCGTTGAGGTCGGGCATCTTGATCTTGGCGACTTCCTCGACCTGGGCGCGCGTCACCTTGCCGACCTTGGTCTTGTTGGGCACGCCGGAGCCCTTATCGATCTTGGCGGCCTTGAGCAGCAGCGTGGGCGCCGGCGGCGTCTTGGTCACGAACGTGAACGTACGATCCTCGTAGATGGTGATCTCCACCGGGATGATCGTGCCGATCTGGGAGGCCGTGCGCTCGTTGTACTGCTTCACGAACTCCATGATGTTCACGCCGTGCTGACCGAGCGCGGGGCCGACCGGCGGCGCCGGGTTCGCCTTGCCGGCCGGGCACTGAAGCTTTACGACGGCTTTAACCTTCTTGGCCATTTCAACTGCACCTCAAATTAAGATATTTTCTCGACCTGGGTAAAGTCGAGCTCGACCGGGGTCTCGCGGCCGAAAATAGTGATGAGCACTTTGACCTTCTCGCGCTCGGGATTGACCTCTTCCACGATGCCGTGGAAATCCTGGAACGGGCCGTGGGTGACGCGCACGCCCTGGCCGACGTTCAGGTCGATCTTTACCTTCGGCGTCTCGACCTCGCCCATCAGGCGGAGAATCTTCTCGACCTCGTCGTCCGGCAGGTGGACCGGCTTTGAACCCGGGCTGACGAAGCCGGTCACGCCCGAGGTGTTGCGCACGACGTACCAGGAATCTTCCGCCATGATCATCTCGACGATGACGTAGCCCGGGTAGATCTTCTTCTGGACGGTCTTGCGCTTGCCGTCCTTGAACTCGATCTCTTCCTCGGTGGGGACCAGGACGCGGAAAATCTTGTCCTTCATGCCCATCGAGTCGATGCGCCGGATGAGGTTCTGCTGCACCTTGTTCTCGTAGCCCGAGTAAGTGTGCACCACGTACCACTTGCGATTGGGATCGCGGGGCTCCTCTTCGACGACGTCTTCCTCGGCGCTCCCGGACGAGGCGCCTTCCAGCGCCTGCAGTTCGGTTTCCTCGAGCACCCGCTCGTCGGCCGCCTCTTCGACGGCTTCGTTGTCGGTGTCGGTTTCCACGGTGTCGTTGTCCAACTCTTGTCTGGTTTTTGCCATAGCATGCGGAGCCGGCAGGCTCCTTCAGACCCCCTTATGAGGTACGGACGGTGGCGGCCTAGCCTCCGAGCCGTGTGAAGAACAACCCCATCAGCTTGTCGACCACGTACAGGTAGAACGTGACGACGACCAGGGTTGCGATGACCACGATGGTGGCGGAGCGCAGCTCGTTGCGGCCCGGCCAGGTGATGCGGCCGAACTCCGAGCGCACCGACTTGAGGTAGCGCCGCAGGCGCGACCACCAGTCCTTGGCCTTTTGCGCCTGCTCTTCGGTGGCCGGAACAGCGGGCTTCTTGGCGCGCGCCGGGCCAGTGGCGCCGTTGTCACCCTTTACGCGCGGCGTCTTGGGTGGACGAGGCGACCGCACACCGCCTTCGGGGCGCGGACGAGTGGCCCGCTTGCCACTCCCCTTTTCGCCGGATTTATCGTTGTCTGCCATCTTCGAAACTGACCTTCCTTGCATCAACCGACCTCAATTCGATGATCGCGTATCGTGACCTGAGGGCCTATCGCGACTCTTTGTGTTCGGTGTGGACGCGGCAGAAGCGGCAGTACTTCTTCAGCTCCATGCGGTCCGGGTTGTGCATCTTGTTCTTCATGGTGGCGTAGTTGCGTCGCTTGCACTTCTGACACGCCATCGTGATGATGACTCTCGCTTCCTTTTTCGCCATGGCCTTCCCCTACCTTGTAATGATCGTCGCTCGAGCTTCGCCCGAAACGCGATGGAATGTTGGCGCGCCTGAGAGGAATCGAACCTCCAACCTGAGGCTTAGGAGTCCCCCGCTCTATCCATTGAGCTACAGGCGCGTAAAGAGCCGCCTCATCAGCGGCCCAGCGGCATGCGACCGCCACGCATGACTACGCCACCCTTCGGGCTCCCTCATCGGCGTCCGACCCGGCCTGGGCGGAACCTGTCGGGCTCCCTCGAGCGGCGTTGGATGGAGTGGAGCTGGGGAACGGGATTGAACCGTCGACCTCGTCCTTACCAAGGACGTGCTCTACCAACTGAGCTACCCCAGCATCCGTATTCGTCTGTGCGGACCGTGGAGCGGGAGACGAGACTCGAACTCGCGACATCCAGCTTGGAAGGCTAGCGCTCTACCAACTGAGCTACTCCCGCGCAGCGCGCGCTTTTGGGCCAGACATAAA
>VGFD01000654.1 GCA_016868975.1 Armatimonadota bacterium
GCAGGCCTTGCTGCGCTTCCACGAGGATGGGGCCGGCAATGCGCTGCGGCTGGTTGAGGTGACCGATCTGGTGGCCCGCTGGACCTCAGGAATCGAGCGCCTCGAGGGGATGGCGGCCGGGCTGCCGCGCCTGAAGCCATGCGTCATCTCGGATCCGGACGGGGTGTCGCTGTTGCCGGCCGGCCTCTCGTTTGACCTGGTCGCGTTTGACGAAGCCTCCTGCCTGGCCGCCTACCGCGCGCTTCCCGCGCTTTGCCGAGCGTCGCAGATCGTGGTTGCGGGTGATGAGCGGCAACTGCCGCCCGCCGTGGCCGGTGGCAGTTTGTTGGAGTGGGCCGAGCGCCTTCCCGCGGTGCGCCTTGATATGCACTACCGCAGCCGTCACGAGGCGCTCTTCTCGTTCAATAATGAGGCGTATTATGGAGGGGCTCTGCGCACTTTTCCGGAGGCTGCGAGCGAAGCGGCCGTGCGCATCGTCCACTCGGCGGACCCGCTCGGCTCGCTCGGGCCGGCCGACGTCGTGCTCACCTTCCGCGAATCTGACCGCGTGGCGGCGCAGGCTGCCCTCCCAGAAGCCCGCGTGATGCGGGTGGACGAGTCCCAGGGCGGCGCCTGGGACTCGGTAGCGCTGTTGATCGGGCCGGGCGCGCTCGACGGCGTGGACGAGCGCGTGCTCAACGTCGCGTTGTCCCGCGCCCGGGAGGGGATGGTGGTCATTTGCGGGGAGGCGCCCGACGAGGCGCTGCGTCCCTTCCTTGCGCACCAGGAGGCCGCGCCGCCGCCGCCCGCGGACGATCCGCTGGCCGCCCGGCTCGCGCGCCGCCTGGAGGGGTGGGGCTTGCGTGTGGCGCGCGAGGTGGGCCGCGGCGCGTTCCGCATTCCACTGGCCGTGGAGCCTCGGGATCCGGCGCGGCCCCGGCTGGCGATCCTTCTCGACGATCCTGGGGACGCGCGGGCGCGCTCCGCCACCACGCGGGATCGCCTGGCGCCGGATCAGCTTGCGCTGCGCGGCTGGGCAGTCTGCCGGGTGTGGGACCAGGAGTGGCGGAGCGACCCGGAGGCGTCGCTGCTGCGCCTGATGAGAGCGCTCGAGAGATAGACCGCGCCGCGTCTCAGAGCGGGAGTTTCTTCCACCCACGGGGACTTCTTGAGTTACGACCGTGAGGGCGACAATGCGGATAGGGGAGGGAGAGAAGATTCGCGAAGCGATCGTCCATTCGCCGTGCCACAAAATCGTTTCTAGAGCGGGCTTCAGCATTCTTGGACCGGCGGGGGAGGCGCGCGGTGGGTTGGAGCTGGAGGTTCGATGGAAAGCGCGTTCTCGTCGCCGGCATCGGTGGCGGCAGCGATGTCGTGGCGGCGCGTGCTGTTGCGGGGATGATCGCCGGGGCGGCGAGGGTCGCCTTTGGCAATACGAAGAGACGCCCGGGCCCGAACCTGCTGGAGGTGCCGGGACTCAGGTGCGTGTCGCGGGTTTCCGAGTGGCGGCCGGCGCCTGAAGAGATCGATGTCCATGGCACCTGCAACATCGATCACGCCGTGCCGGACCTGGGGGGCGAACGAGCTTACGTCTTCCTTTTGAACGACGAGAATGACACGCTTTCTCGTGAAATCGCAAGCCTGGGTTTTGACGAGATCATCGCCGTGGACATCGGAGGCGACTCTTTGACCCACGAAAACGGGCGGGATGTGGAAATGCTGGCCGCGCTCCGCGCCACAGGCCTGCCCGTGAAGCATCTCATTGTCGCGCCTGGCGCCGACGGCCAGTCGAGCTGCGAAGAATTGGCGGTCGCGCTCGCGGCATGCACGGTGGCCTTCCCGGCGGCGGACCTGCGACCCTTGCTGGAGACGCTTGGTCCGCACCTCTCCGTGGATCGCACGCCCAACATCATTCTGTCGGCCCTCGATACGTCCGACGAAGAGGTGAACATCCCGAGAGAGCGACGGCCCACCATGCCCGCTCGATGGCTGCGCACCGTCTACCTGCACGAGCAGCCGCTCGACCGCTGGAGACGTCACTTCCAGCGGCCGCGAATCTTTCTTCCCGTCATCCACGTGAATGACGACGCGCAGGCACGCCGCAACGTCGAGGTGGCCCGGCAGGCCGACGCCGACGGCGTCTTCCTCATCATGCATTACGGCTCTTACAAGCAGCTGCTCCCGCTGGCGGCGCGCGTGGCGGAGGAGCATCCGCACTGGTTCGTGGGGGTCAACTGCCTCGACCTTGTCCCGTACGAAGTGGTTCGCCGCGTGTCGCCGGCCGTGCGTGGCATCTGGTCGGACAACGCCGGACTGGACACAAGCGGCGGTTTCGAGCGCTTTGCCACCGCGCGCGTGGCGTCGGGCTGGGAGGGGTTGCATTTCGGAGGCGTGGCCTTCAAGTACCAGCGCCTTGTCGGCACGCCTGACGAGGCCGCTCAGAGGGCGGTGAGACGCGTCGACGTCATCTGCACGTCCGGCCCCGGCACCGGGCGCGCCGCGGACCCGCAACGCATTGAGGGGATGCGCGCGGCGGCGGCGGAGATGCCGCTGGCGCTTGCCTCCGGGGTCACTCCGGAGAATATCGAATACTATCTCCCGCACGTCGACGCGTATCTCGTGGCAACCGGCATTGAGATCAGCTTCGAGGAGCTGGATCCCCACAAGACCGCGGAACTGGGCCGCAAGATCCGCGGGTATGAGGCTTAAGAGTTGTGAGAAAGTTTGCCGAAACCTGGGATACGTCCAACTTTCAGCGTCGGGACTGCGTGGCGCCAGAAGACCATTAGCAGGGCCGCCATTGAGGGCTTGGGGTCGAGGTGTCTGCCTTTCGCTTATGCAACTCGGGTTGCGCGGCTGGGCAGTCTGCCGGGTGTGGAACCAGGAGTGGCGGAGCGACCCGGAGGCGTCGCTGCTGCGCCTGATGAGAGCGCTCGAGAGATAGACCGCGCCGCCGCGTGCGGGTCTGAAAAGGACCGCTTCTTGCCCTCGGGGATTCGACTTTTTCTCCTGTTTTCACCCCAGGGCG
>VGFD01000655.1 GCA_016868975.1 Armatimonadota bacterium
GGGATAGCCGCTACCTGCGTTGCCAGCCCAACCAGCATTGGAGCCGGGGTGCCCGCCGCTCGCGCCAAACCCGCTGGCATACGGTCCGCCCCCAGCGTTGGGGCCCATGCTGCCGCCAATTCCGGCCACCGGCACCGGGGGCGGGCGGTCCCCGCCGGAATTCGTGCCACGGCCTGGTCCAGAATCCCCGCTGAGGGACATCATCGGATCCCCGGCCGCCGCGGAAGCGAGTCCGCCGGGCGGAGTCCCCTGCGGGCGCGTCGACGCGGTGGGGCGCGGCGCTCCAGGCTGCGAGGGACCTGGGGCGGCGGCAAGCTGCGGTCCGGTGGTGAAGCGATCCCAGGGAACGTGCGCGACGACAGGCACGCGCGATCCGTCCTGCGCCGTGTACCAGATGCCCGTATCGTAGCGGCCGGGCGGCTCGGACTTATCGATGGTCCGCCACGACACCAGCGTGCCGGAAGTGGCCCGCTTGAACATCGGCGTGTCCGGCGTCTGCTTCGTGTCCGGAGAGTAGCGGCGCACCTCGTCGTCGTCGGTGTGAAGAATGGTGAACAGCGTGTCCCCGGCGTTGAGGCCGCTCATCGGGCGCGGTGGATAACGCGCGAAAGAAAGCGCGGGATTCTCCTTCATCTTGCTCGGTTGCTGGCCGTCAAAGCTCACCGGATTGTCGAGCACCTTGAGGATGGTGGCGCCGACGCTCTTGAGCCGCACGGAGACCTTCGCGTCCCGCACCATCTCGTCGCCCGCGATAGGCTGCGTGCCCACGTACAGCCCGGGCTCCACCTCGCGCATGTAGTTGGCGCGCGGCAATCCCTCGATCTCGAAAACGCAGACGTAGCCGGGCGTGGCGCGGACGATGACGGTGAGGATGTCGCCGCCGCCGAGCGCTCCCTGGGCCTCGTGCACACCGTCGCGGATGACGGCCTTGCGCATCTTGAACTCGGCGCGCGCCGGCAGCAGCGCGGCCAGGCAAAGCAGCACCGAGAGTACGACGGCTGCGCGAGTCACCCTCGTGGCGGCGATCAAGAACCCACCTCTCTTATGGGGCATGGATGAGGCATGGGGGCACGAACGACGGTCAAAGTTTGGAGCGCCTCCATGTACCATCGGCGCCGGACCCGAAAATATTCCACAGAGACGGAGATGGCGCCTTCGGGAGGACCTTGCGGCGGGCATTGGAACTCCGAGACCCGATGATCGATCCCTGGACCGGGGGCGTGCCTCCCCTCTCCGCCGCCCCCGCCAACCCCCTCGACCTGGCTGGCTCGGAGAGCTGCCTGGGCTGCTCCAAGCGGGTGGGGGCGGTCGCCGTCGAGGCGCTGCGCCGCTGCCACCAGGACCCGCGGGCCGCTCTCCACGCACTGCGCGCGGGTCTGTCCCGGCGCTTCAGCATCCAGCCGACCCGCATCAGCGTGGCCGCCGGCACCCGCGCGCTGCTTCCGGCGCTGGTGCGCGCCCTGGCGGATGGCGGCGGCGTCCTGGTCAGCGCCCCCGCGCCTCCGCTCCACGCGCTGGCGCTGCGGCATGCGGGGGCTGGCGCGATGGGCATCCCGCTCGCCGACATGGGTTTCGCCGTGGATGCCTGGGAGCGCGCCCTGCAACGGGGCGAGGCGCGGCTCGCCGTCCTCAGCCATCCCCACAATCCGACCGGCGCCGCATTCCAGCG
Organism: Armatimonadota bacterium; assembly: GCA_016868975.1. Taxonomy (GTDB): domain Bacteria; phylum Vulcanimicrobiota; class Xenobia; order RGZZ01; family RGZZ01; genus VGFD01. The sequence continues at coordinate 1,670 of VGFD01000655.1, forward strand.
CGAAGAACTCCTGCGGCTTCTTGCGGCGGCGGAGCAAAGCGGCGTGCACCTGGTCCTGGACGAGGCGTACGCCGAGTATGCCGCGTCGAGCGGCTTCCCGCGCGCGTTCGCCTTCCTCGACGACTTTCCGCGGCTGATCGTGGCGCGCACCTTCTCATCGCTGCACGGCCTGGCCGGGCTGCCGGCCGCCTTCGCGGTGTCGTCCGCGGAAACCGCCGCGCGGCTGGAGCCGTTCCTGCAAGGGTGCGAGCCCGGCGAAGTCGCAGCCCGCGCGGCCAGCGCCGCGCTTGAGGACACCGCGTTCGAAGCGGCCGCCGGGGACGTCGCTCGGCGCGGCCGCTTCCGCGTCAAGCGCGCGCTGGACGCGGCCGGGGTTGTGTGCCACATCGGGGAGGGACCGTGGGTGCTGCTCGGGTGCGCGGACGCCGACGCGGCTGCCCGCCGATTCGCCGCCCACGGCGTGCTCACGCGCAGCCTGGCCGGGTGGGGGTTCCCCGGTCACGTGCGGGTGCGCGCGGGCCGGGAGGACGAAATTGAGCGATTTCTTGAGGTCGCCGTGAAGGCGCTTAAGGCTTGAGGGGCTCGATCTTGATCTTCATCGAGTCGCCGGGCTGCAATTTTTCGGCGACGTCCTGGCCGTCGAGCACCTGGCCGAAAACCGTGTACTGGTTGTCGAGGTGCGACGCCTCGCCCAGCACGATGTAGAACTGGCTGCCGGCGCTGTTGGGGTCCATCGTCCGCGCCATGGCGACCGCCCCGGGCACGTGCTTGTGCGCGTTGAACTCGGCGGGAAGGGTGTAGCCGGGGCCGCCCGAGCCGTCCCCCTGGGGGTCTCCGCCCTGCACCACGAAGCCCGGCTCGACCCGATGAAAGGTGAGACCGTCGTAGAAGCCGTCGCGTGACAGCTTGATGAACGAAGTCACGGTTTTGGGGGCTTCCTTCGGATAGAACTTGATGCGGATGTTTCCCCGCGGGGTCTCAATTATCGCCTGCAGCTTCTCCATTTCCGGAACTTTGCCGGCCGGGGGCGCGGCCGTATATGTGAGACGAGGTTTAGCCACCTCGGCGGACGCGGTCGTGACCGGCGCGGTGGGCGTGGCGGACGCCTTCGCGGAGGAATTTGACTGCGCGCACCCGGGGGCGAGGAGCAGCACGAGAGCCAGTGCAAAAAGGGAGCGATTCATGGCGGCCGCATTCCGCGGTGCGTGAAGGGAATCCTCCGACCGACGCGAACCCCGGCCTGCTTTGGCCGACCCCACCGTGGAAAATACCCGCCCGGGCGACGTCGAGATGCCCTTCACCGAGCATCTCGGAGAGTTGCGCAACCGGA
>VGFD01000656.1 GCA_016868975.1 Armatimonadota bacterium
GTGCCGGCGTCGCCTGTGTCCGTCACCGTGATGCTGTAGGCCGCGGTTGGCGCGGTGACGGCGGGTTTCGCGGCCGCGGTGGCAATCGCTTGAGCCGCGACGTTCAACGTCTTGACCACCGGAGCGGTGTTCTGGGGGAGATAGGCGAGCCTCACCGAGTCGAGCGAGGGCGAAACCGTGCCCGCCCCGGCGAACTCCGCCTTCCATTGCACGTAGCGGGCGTTCGGACTCGTCACTTGAGAGCCAGCCGGATCCTCCACCGTGGCCGACCACTCGGACCACGTCTTGTCGGGCCGCGCCGAGTTCCCGCTGCGAGTCCGGAACCGCACCGGGCCGTCCGCGCGCCAGCTCAGCCGTCCCCAGCGCGCCACTGCCGTAGCGTCGTGCACAGGCGACTCAAACGTCCCGCTGGCCGCGATCGTGTTGCCGAGCCGGAACACGCGTCCGCTTTCGCCGGTGGCGAGAATCAGGCTGCCAGGAAGCGCGACCATCCGCGTGACTTCGGTTTCGCGGGTTTCGGCGATCAGCGCCACCTTGCGGTCCGGTGTGATGCGGTAGACGCGCCCCTGATTGTCAGTTGCGGCGTAGATTCCGCCGGGGACGGCCGCGATGTCGTAGGCGTTCTCGTCCTTGGACACCCAGATCTGCTCGACGGTGTGGTCCGGGTGGATCCTGAAGATCGCGGACCGCTCCGCGCCCGGATACTCAATCACCGCTGAGGTGGCTGTGGTGGCCGATTGCTGCTGTTGTTGCTGGCTCTGCTGTTGTTGCGGCTGTTGCTGGCCGGGGGGCTTCGGTTTGATGTCCGGACCGGACTGCGCAGCGTCGGCGTCCGTCACCGTGATCGTCGTCGTGACTGTGGGAGTGGTGCCGGCGGCTGGCGCCGGTGTGCCGGAGGACGCGGCAGTTGCCTGTTTCGCGGCGGATCCACCCATTGCTGCCGCATAGATGGAGCCATCGGGCGCCGCTACGATCGAACGGATCTCGGGAAAGTTGGCGTCGTAGAGGACGAAACCCTGTCCCTTGGCGGCAATCCGGTAGAGGATCCCATTGGGCTCGGTCCCGGCTAGTAAGCGGCCCTGGGCGTCGAATGCGAGGCTCGTCACGTGCGTCTGTCCGGACTCGTAATAGACTTCGCCTTGGTTCACGCCGCTGATCCGGTAGACCTTGCCCTGCGGGCCAGTTCCGGCGTAGAGGGCACTGTCGCGGCCCACGGAAAGCGACCACACAAAGCCCTGCCGGGTCTCGTAGTACAGCGACGCTTTGCCGCCTTCGATCCGGTAGATTGCTCCGCCGGGCGACGCCGCCGCGTAGACCCTGCCCGCGGAGTCCGCGGCAATGGCGAAGATTTGAGCCTGAGGCGCGGTCCAGACAACCTCGGACTTGCCCGTGGCGTCACAGCGGTAGAGCTTGCCATCGCTCGCGCCGAAGTACAGGCTGCCGCCGGGCGCCGCGGCCGCGCTCCAAATCACGGACTGTCCTGGTGTGGAGAGTGGATCGAGCTTTGGCGCCAGGACCAGGCGTCCGTCGCGCGTGAGCGACAGGTTCTCCAGCCGGCCCTTGGAAAAGTCCAGATAGGTATTCAGTTCCCACGCCGTGGCGGTGGCGGCATGGAGCATCGCGACCGGGTAACCCAGCAAGATGATTCCGGCGCGCAAACTCACCCCTTAATTGTAGACCGGCGCGGTCAGTGCCTCTTCCGCTTTAGCAGCATCCACCCCACCAGGACCACCGCAGCGGCGCTGACCACCTCGGCCGTCCAGATCATCCACTTGGCGGGATGGAAGGTCCGGGTGAACCAGGGATCGGTCATGATCATCTCGGCCGCCACACGGCCCAGCACTGCCGATCCGATGTAGATGATGACGGGGTAGCGGTCCATCAGCCGCGACAGCAGTCCGCTGGTGAACACGACAAAAGGAATGCTCAACCCGAGTCCGAACAGCAGCAGGAACATGTTGCCCTTGGAGGCACCGGCCACCGCGAGGATGTTGTCCGTCGACATGGTAATGTCGGCCACCATGATGATCCACATCGCCTGCCAGAGGCTGGCCGCCACCTCGCCGCCCTCTTCCTCGGCCTTGGAGTCCACGATCACCTTGACCGCGATCCACAACAGCGCCAGCCCTCCGACCAGCTTGATGTAGGACATCTGAAGGAGCTGTGCCGCAAAGAACGTCACGACGATCCGCAGGACTACCGCCACGCCCGCGCCGATCGAGATTCCCAGCCGCCTTTGGGCCGGAGGCAGGTTCCGCACCGCCAACGCGATCACGACCGCGTTGTCCCCTGCCAGCAACAGGTCAATGAGGACGATGCTCAGGATGTCGAGCAGAAAACCGGCGTTAAATTCCATTCGGCAGGGTTAGCTTCCACTGTATCGCACCCTTAGAGGAGCCCGCCGATTTCCGCCGCGGCCCGCAGTCCGGACTCGATCGCGCCCATCATCCAGGACGGCCGGCTGGAGGTGTGTTCGCCGGCGAAATGGATCCGGCCTTCAGGGGAGGCTGAAACGGCGCGCATGCCGAGAATCTGGCCAGGGGCCTGGAAGGCGAACGCGCCGCGGGCCCAGGGCTCCTTGTCCCAGTCGACAACGGTGGAGGCGAGCGGCGCGGGAAGGGGGCCGAGGGCGGCCGACATCCGCTTGAGAACGGAATCCACGTGGCGCGCGGCCGGGATTTGAGACGCCGCGCGGGCCCGCGAGCCCAGCATGTACGACATGAGGATCGCGGATGGAGCGGGGTGATCATGGGTCGGATGCCACAGGTCGTCGGGATGGCCGGTGGTGGCGAATCCGTTCCAGCCCGCTTGCTCCCATGGGCGGGAAGGGAACTGGACGCAGGTCCGGACCACCGAGTCGTAGCGCAGGTTTCGAATCGCGTCCATTTTCGAGGCGCTGAGCGCCGGCTCGAACACGACTCCGCGCAGCACCGGGAAGGGGACCGTGACGACGGCGAAGTCTGCGCGAAAGAGTTGCCCGGCCGCGGTGACTTCGA
>VGFD01000657.1 GCA_016868975.1 Armatimonadota bacterium
AGGTCCTGGTGGAGGTTGGGGCGGCGGGCATCAACCACCTGGACGTCTTCGTGCGCCGCGGCATGCCCGGCGTCACCATCCCCTTGCCCCGCATCCTGGGCGCCGACGCGGCTGGCGTGGTGGCCGCCCTGGGGGACGGCGTCACGGCGCCCGCCGTGGGGACCCGCGTGCTGCTGTACCCGGCCACCTACTGCGGCGCCTGCGACCTCTGCGAGAGCGGCGACGCCAGCATGTGCGGCCGCTACCGCATCTACGGCGAGCACGCGGACGGAACCTACGCGGAGAAGGTCGTCGCGCGCGCGGACAACGCCATCCCCATCCCCGACGGGTGGACCTTCGCGGAGGCGGCCAGCGTCCCGCTCGTCTTCGTGACCGCCTGGCGGATGTTGATCACGCGGGGCCGCCTCAAGCCCGGCGAGGACGTTCTCATCCTGGGCGCGGGAAGCGGCGTGGGCAGCGCCTGCGTGCAGATCGCCCGCCTGGTGGGCGCGCGGGTGTGGGCCACGGCCTCCTCGGAGGAAAAACAGGAGCGCGCGCGGGCCCTGGGCGCGGAGGTCATCGTGCCCTACGAGCGCTTCGACAGGTTCGTGCGGGACCGCACCGGCCGTCGCGGCGTCGACGTGGTGGTGGATTACGTCGGCAAGGACACCTGGACCACGAGCCTGCGCGCGCTGCGCCAGGGCGGGCGGATCCTCACCTGCGGCGCGACCACCGGCTTCGATCCGACGGAGGATCTGCGCCACATTTTCTTCCGCCAGCTCGAGGTGATCGGCTCGACCATGGGCAGCCGCACCGAGTTGAAGCAGGTGCTCAAGCACTTGTTCGACGGCCGCCTGCGCGCCGTGGTGGACCGCGTGGTGCCGCTGGCCCAGGCCGCGGAGGCGCACCGTCTTATTGAAGCGCGGCAGGTCTTTGGAAAGGTGGTCCTCGATTGTGGGACAGTATGAAATTCACGCGTTTGTGTGCACGCAGGGGCCGTGGTGTCCGCGTGACGGGGACGCTGAGGGGGTGCACAAGCGCCTCAAGAAACTGGCCGGCGAGCACGGCCAGAAATCACGCATCCGCATCAACCACAGTGGATGTTTGAACCAGTGCGGCCACGGCCCCATGATGGCGGTGTATCCGGAAAACGTCTGGTACGCGCACCTTACGCCGGAGGCGGCTGAGGAGATTTTCCACCAGCATTTCATGAACGGTGTTCCGGTGGAGCGCCACGTGTACGCCAACAAGCCCGGCGCCAACAAGGTGCCGCGCGACGAAGAAGGCAACCTGCTCGAGGATATTTGCTGCAAGGAGGAGCCCCGGTGAATCTGCAAACGACGTCCAATCTGGAAGCTCAAAATCTGGACGGCTGGATCGTCCCCTTCCTGGAGGATGGCTACGAAGGCCCCGGCGTGGCCATCGACGAGCGCCTGGGAGGCGCTGTCAAGGAAGCCATCGACGCGAAAGAATTTTCCGCAAAGCCGGACAAAGTGATGCTGCTGCGCACGTTGGGAAAACTCCCGGTGTCCCGCCTTGCGGTGCTGGGTCTGGGCAAGCGTGAAGGCGCCGCGTTGGCCCGGGTCATGCGGGGATACGCGGCGGCGGCGCGCGCGTTGCGCGAATCCGGAGCAAGGCGGATCGGCGCGCTGCTCCCGCCGGACATCGGGCATGACGAGGCGCGCGTGGCCCAGGCCATCGGCGAAGGCGTGGTGGTCGGGCTGTTCGACTTCAAGAAATACAAGGGCGCCGACGAGAATGAGAAGGAGATTACCGAATTCTACCTGCAGGGCGGAGATGCGGCCGAATGCGGGCTCAGGGAGGGCGCCGTCATCGGCGAGGCCAGCAATTTTGCCCGCCTGGTGGCCAACGAGGTCCCCAGCGTGGCCACGCCGGAATACGTGGCGCAGCGCGCGAAAACCCTGGCCGAGAAAAATATCTCCTTCACGGTGCTCGACGAGCATGCGCTGGCTGACAGGGGACTGAATGCCATCCTGGCGGTGGGCCGCGGCAGCGCCAACAAGCCCCGCATGGTGGCGCTGGAATATCGCGGCGCGGGTGACGATGCGCCGCTGTACGCGGTGGTGGGCAAGGGAATCACCTTTGACTCAGGCGGGCTATCGTTGAAGCCGGCCGCCTCCATGGAGGACATGAAGCTCGACAAGTGCGGCGCCTGCGCGGTGATGGGCGTGATGAAAGCGGTGTCCGAGCTGAATTTGAAGGTAAACGTGCTGGGCGTCATGGCGCTTGCCGAGAATCTCCCCGGCGGGCATGCCTACAAGCCCGGCGACATCGTAACGGCGGGCAGTGGGAAGACCATCGAGGTGTTGAACACCGACGCCGAGGGGCGCGTGGTGCTGGCGGACGCCCTGTATTACGCGGGGCAGCGCCAGCCGGCCGCGATCGTGGACATGGCGACGTTGACGGGTGCGTGCGTGGTGGCGCTGGGGGATCTTTGCGCCGGGGTCATGGGAAATGACGAGCCGCTCATCCGCGGCCTCATCGAGGCGGGCGAGACGACCGGCGAGCGGCTCTGGCAGTTGCCTCTGTGGCCGGAATACGATGAGAAAGTAAAAAGTGAGGTGGCGGACGTCAAGAATATCGGCGAGCGCTCGGGCGGCACCGGCATGGCCGGCGCGATCGCCGGCGCTTCGTTTCTGAAAGCGTTCGTGCCGGAGGGCATCCCCTGGGCCCACTTAGACATTGCCGGCACTGCCTCCGACGGCAAGAAGCGCGCGTATCGCGGCCCGGGCGCCACCGGTTTCGGCGTTCGACTGGTGGTGGAGTGGCTGCGCAAACTGGCGTAAATTATTGACCGTGGGCCGGCTTCGAGGATACGCTGGCTCCGGGCCGGTTCCCCGCCCGCCCGCTCACATTCGCGCTTGTTGTTCGTACGGCAGAAGCTCGGTGTCTGGGCCACGCTCAGGAATTGGAGCGGCGCCGTGGAACGCGAATCCCGTTGATGATCACGAAGTCGTCTTCGACAGTAACGCCCGGGTGACGCCCGGGTGCGACG
>VGFD01000658.1 GCA_016868975.1 Armatimonadota bacterium
AGCGCGAGCGCGCGGTCGGCGAAGCGTGACAGGTCCGCTTCTTCCGGCGCGGTGAGCCGCAGGGCCTGGAGCGCGCCGAAGAGCACCCCCCCGTCCTCGCGCTGGAGAAGCCGCTCGACCGCCGCCTCGTAGCGCCGCGTGGCCTCCTCACGCGGCGCGCCGCGCAGCTCGCGGATCGCGGCGGTGGGACTGAGGCGGCGCCATGAGAACCACTCGGAGTGCGACATGTCGTCCCACTCGTCCTCGTAGTCATAACGATAGTAGGCGCCGCACTCGGGACAGCGGTACAGGGTGCCGTTCACGGCCACCAGGCACTTCACTTCGGCGGGCAGGTCGCTCTCGAAGGACGCGTTGATGGACCGCGGCAGCGCGTGACACAGGCTGCAGGGCGCACGATGGCCGCCCTCCATGATCATGCGCCGCAGGGGATGTCCTTCGGGGAGCGCGTCGTGGACGCGCTGCGGCTCGCGCCCGGCCAGGTGGCGCAGGAAGATCGCCACGCTGGGATGGTCGCTGGCGGCGAGGCGGGCCAATATTGCGTTGTCGGGCGAAGCAGCGTAACTGAGCGGCACGCCCAGTGCACTCTCTCGCACCGCCTCCACGGGATCAAGGAAAGCGGCGGCACAGCGGGTGGTGTCCTGGCGCAGCGCGGACACGGCGGCAGCCCGTACGTGCGCGCTGCGATGCGCGAGGATTTCGTCGACAACGTTCGACTCGCCGGCAATCGTCATCGCGCGGGCGATTTCGCGCACGAATTCTGGGTCGCGCTTGTCGAGAAATGGGCGCAGGGAATTCGTCAGCAAAACGCCGGCCTCAGCGAGGAGGCGGAGCGTGGCCGCGGCCTCTCGACGTGCCGCGGCCCGGCGCGCGGAAAGCCGCGGAAGAAGCAATTCCACCGCGGGCGAGAGGTCGATTTTCTCCCCGTGCACTGCGAGGGCCTGCAGAACCCCGGGAGCACGCTCGCCCAGCGCTTGCAAGACGTCGCGCAGCCGCCGCGGATTCCGACGGATGAATTTTACCAGGAATTCGCGGTGTGCGTGCCGCGCGAACACCTCAAGAAATGGCGCGGGGTCGAGGCCCAGACGCTCGGCGTGCTACACGCCGTTGAGCAGATAGTCGGGATAGCGGGTCGCTTTCAGGGCGCGCTGCAGGGCCCTGGTATTTCCGGCGCGCATCCAGTGGATGGCCAGGGCGTCCGCCAGTGACTGGACGACGCCGATGTGGGTGGCCTCAAGCAGGGACGCTTCAAGCAAGGAAACATGGCGTGTCAGGTCTTGTCCCGCCGCGGCGGCGTCGCGAAATGCCCGTGCGGCTTCCTCCCACGGCTCGGCCGGATAGGGGGCGTGGTCGCGCAGAGCGGCGGCGGCGCGTTGCAGTGGAGAAGCGCTGCTCTTTTTGGCCGTCAAGGTCTTGGCGATACGCAGAATGTCCAGTGGTCAGGCTTTCGGCGACTCATACGGGAGCGCTTCCCTCTCGAGTTTTCCGTCATACGGAGATTTCGTCTTACCTCTCAGGCTTCAAGCGCCTCCCGATGCCTGAGGTCCTCCGCGCGCTGAGCGACCCGTCTTTCATAGCTCGCGCGGTTCTTCTTGAAAACGAGTGAATACGGGCTTCCGCGACGGTCGGTGGACAGGTCCACGTCCGCTTTGCTGCATTTCGCGGTGTTTTCCAGGTGGCGTCGCCGCTGCTCCGCCGCTTTCACGCTCCAGGATGCCTGGTCCGGCGCGGCCAGAAAGCGTGCCAGGCCGGCGCAGTCACTGCACTTGCAGGTCAGTCGGGCATTGCGCGTCATGTCGGAGGGCGGCTCCAGCGGGAGCGCGATGCGAGCGCGGAGATGCTCGAGCGCAGCGTCGATCAAGCGCTGCGTTGCGGGATGTGTCCACACGGCAATTTTCCGCCGCAAGTCAATCAGTGCGGGAATCAGCACGCTGTCCATGTCGTAGGTGGAGGAATTTGTCAGGAGCCGATCCACCGCACGGCGGGCAAGCGCGTCGTCTATCGCACAGGTAAACGACATCACGTCTCGCACCAGAGGAGCTTGAAGCTGCTCTTCAAGCCCCCACTGCAGGCGCTCCACCCGCGTCGGCAGCGACGCCACCAGAAGCTTCGCGGCCGGGCCCGCCAGGGCAGATGGGGCCGCGGCAAGCAGCACGGCGCATTCGGCCGGCCTGTCCGCCGCGTTTCCCTGGATGATTGCGGTGAGTGCACGCGCTGCGGTCTCTGGCGCCAGGTGGGAGAGGGAATCCACGATGGGGACGGCGTCCTCGCCCCGATAATTTCCCTGCGCCGGTACCTCGTTGAGGAAGCGTTCGATCAGCCGGTCCGCTCGCAGTCGGCCCAGAGACTCCAGGAGTCCAGCGACTGGAGACTCCGCGTCAACATCCCGAGGCCAGGAATCAATCATCAACGATGCGAGTGCCCGGGCGTGGTCCTCGCTTCCCGCTTGCACAAGGGAATCGAGAAAGGGGAGAGAGGCGTCCGGTCCGGCTTGATTTATCACGGAGAGGCGGTTGCGTTCGGGCCATACGACCAGCGCCGTGCGACGATAGGTTCGCTCGAAGGACGCGCCCTCATTGCCCGTCGCCTCGTGGAAGCTCTCGCTGTCGAACGCGAGATTCTCCAGGATGCCGGGCGGCGCGATCTCGTGGTCCTCGACGGGGAAATCGGCGGCAGGCATGCGCAGGTCGAGGATTCGCAAATCCGTGATGGTCACGGAGCGATCCGTGACTTCCACGGCCTCAAACTCCTCGTCGCCCCAGCTCTCTTCGGCATAGCCGCTCTCCTTGACTGAGAAAAAGGCGAGCCCGACGTCGCATCCGGCCCGCGACGCCGCGGTTCGAAGCGCATGGCCGCGAGCCGCGTCGACGCCTTTGAGATTGTCGAACGAGAGCTCCGCGGGCGTGTAACCGTGTTCGAGCAGGTAGACGATCTTGTTGGGACCGTGCCACGCGGCCACCAGCTCCGTCAGGGCCGCGACCTCC
>VGFD01000659.1 GCA_016868975.1 Armatimonadota bacterium
CACCCGCCCGGAGGACGCGCGCGCGATGATCGATCGCGTCCGCGCCACCGATGGCACCTGGCAGGGGCCGCCGGCGCTGCAGCCGCTGTACGCGCGCCTCGATCCTTGTCAGGACTTGCTGGCCGTCATGAGCAACGAAAACGGGGAGATTCGGCGGCTGCTGGCACAGTCGCGCCTTCCGCTGACGGGGCAAGCCATGGACGCCGCATCGGAGGGGATCGCCATGCTGGCCGGCGAGGTGGACGTCCTCAGCGAGGACCTCGTGGACCTCAGGCTCATTGTGGCGTGCCGCAGCGAGAAATTCGCGGCCGCCACCGAGTCGCTGCTCAAGCAAATCGGCCAGGCCCGCATCCGCGAGGGCGCCGCGCGCGACCTGCGGGTTTCCCGCGCGGGCCGTGAAGTGGAGGGGAGAATCCGCCTGACTCGGGTGCGCGCAATCCTTGACCGCGTCGTGCCGGCCCCGAAAAGTGGTCCGGCGGGGGAGAAGTCCACGAGTACCCCCGAGGCAGGAACGCCTCCCGGCGCGGCCAAGTGAGATCGTCCGTGGATGAGGCGCGCCGCAAGATACAGGAAATGGTGGACAGTGGCCTGCTCCCAGCCGAGCAGGCCGCTTCCATGTTGGCGCACGTGGTCGAGCGCATCGGGCGCGGCGGGATGCCGGCTTCGGTGGCGCAGGGTCCGCTCCTGGAGCGTCGCACGTCGCACATCACCCAGATCCTGATCGCGGACGGGGTCACGCGGATCAAGGTGGTCAACCCGCTCGGGCGGCTGCGGGTCAGCGCGCCGTCCTCCGAGGGCGTCCAGGTCGAGATCGCGCGGGAGGCGGCCGCGGAGCCGAGCGCCAGTTTTGAGCTGCTGATGAAGCAGTTTCGCGTCGAGGACCTTCGCGAGGGCGGCACCCTGACGATTCGGGTGTTGGCGCCGGAAACGCCGGCCAACATCGAGCTAGCGGCTTCGGCGATGGTCACGGTGCCCCACGGCCTTACGGTGGACGGCAACGCGGCCGGGGGCGTGGAGATCGTGGGCTTGCGCGGGGACGGCTCGTGGTCCGCCGAGGGCGAGGTGCGGGTCGCCGATTACCAGGGAACACTCGACCTGCACGACAGCGACGGCGACGTGAGCGTCGAGCACAGCGGGGGCGCGCTGGACCTGCACGTGGAGAACGGCAGCGTGACTGTCAGCCACGTGCGGGGGAGCCTGCAGATTTCCTGCACCAACGGCGACGTGCACCTCTACGAAGTGGACGGCGCGGCGAGCATCTCGGTGCCGCAGGGGGATCTCAAGGTGCACGCGTTCCGCGGGACCCTTGAGGCCCACGTGGGGACTGGCAACGCCATGCTGCTGGAAGTCTTCGCGACGCGGCTGCGGCTCTCGGTCGCGAGCGGCTCCGCGTGGATAAGCGCGGTGGGCGACGACCTCGAGGCCCAGACGCGGGAGGGCGATCTCACCGTGCTGGTTCCGGGCGACGCGTCCGCGCAGGTGTACCTGGAGGGCCCCTCGCTGCAATGCGATTTTCCGCTGGTGGATGCGACCCGCGCTGAGCAAATCGTGAGCGGGCGGCTCGGGGACGGCGCCGGCCGCATCCGCCTGATGACCCGCGAGGGCAGGCTGCGGCTGGGACCCGGCGATGCGCTCTGAGCCTCTGGCGCTCTTCGTGTACGGCACGCTCAAGCGTGGCTTTCCCAACCACAAACGGTTTTGCGCGGGCGTGGTGGACGTGCTCCCGGCGCGCGTGCCGGGTCGGCTGTACGTGATCCCCGAGGGGTATCCCATCCTGGAGGTGCCGACGGAATTGATCCTGCGCACCGGCACGGCGGACATTCTTGGCGACGTGGCGCTGCAGGCAAGAATCAAGCCCGTCCCGATGGAGGCGGACGCCTGGGTGCGCGGCGAGTTGCTCACCTTCAAGGATCCCGAGCCCCGCTTGATCGCGCTTGATCACCTGGAGGATTTCCGTCCGGGCCGCAAGTCACTTTACGTGCGAGTCCTGGTTTCGGTGGAGCTGGATCAGGCCGGGGGTGGATGGCGGACGGCCTGGACGTACGTGCATCCAGACGAGCCCCTCAAGCTCACCGCGTGGAAGTCAGAGACCTGGCCCTGACCGAGCCTGTTAACAATTTGTTCACATTTCAGGAGTCCCCCATCTGGTAGGATGCCGGACGCGCGAGGGGAGAAACGTGTCTTCCGGCGCGCCATCCGTTTTCTGGTGGTGACCCGATGACCCTGACCGCGCTTGCCTCCAACCCGCCCGCATCCGCGCCCGCGACGCCTCCCGCTTCGGCTCCGGCAAAGCCAACGCCCGCCGCGCAGGCCGCAGCGAGCAGTGTGACGCTCTCCCCGGCCGTGAAGCAGGCCACCCGCGAGACTGGCGTCCTGATTCCTTACGTGCAGCGTTTTGCGCAGGTGGGACTGGGCGCGGTCGGCGCCCTCACCGGCGCGGTGGTCGGCGGAATCGCCGGCGTCGCGATCGGCGCGGCGCTTGGCGCCAGCAGCGGTTACCTGGGGCGCCCGGCGCATCACGCCGCGATTCTGCACCCCATGCAGCACGTGGCCGGAGCAGGCGCCATGCCGGCGCACAAGGGCGCGGACAAGTTGCTGACGCGACTGGCCGGCGAAAAGGCCGGGGCGATTGCCGGAAAAATTGCCGGCACCGTCGTGGGACTGGCGACCGGCGCGGCCATCGGCGCTCTGGGCGTGGCCTGGGCGGGGATCGACGTGGGCGCTCGCCTTGGCGCGAAGGCTTCGGAAACGCTGTTCGGGGCGCCCCCGGCCTGCGACCGCTCGAGCGACAAGAAAACCTACGAGCAGGGAATTCTCAAGAAGCAGATTCCGGAGCCCACCGGAGAAATCAACCCGGATTCGCACCATTTCTACTACATCAACGGCGCCATGGAAATCCTGAGGAGTGACGCCCAGACGAATCCGCAGGTGGCGCGCATCTACAATTTCTTGAGCAGTGACGCGTCGTATCACAAT
>VGFD01000660.1 GCA_016868975.1 Armatimonadota bacterium
TGTACGCAAAAAAGCGGCCCCGCCATTCCCGCCCCGCCCCCGTTCGCGCCGAATCCCTCGTTTCTTCGCAATCTAAGCTACTCCAAGCTCGTGCATAATCCGGGCTAGTGGTCTGTCAATGCGGAAATGGTGGGTCGCTGACCGGCGCCATGACCTCTGGATACCACCTATCAATTCTGCCGTGACAGATCACTAGGGGAAGACGCGACCACGCTCGCGATATCTCCAGGTGAAGAACCGCAGGGGTTTTGCTTCAAACTCAATGCGGGCATCATCTGTCCAGGGGCTACTGCAGGGCCGGGTCCAGGAATGCCTGGATTGACCGAGCTAAGTGTACAGCCATGCGGTAGGGCACTCCATTGCAAACTAGCTTGAACTTGGCGGTGAGGCCATAGCCGGGAGGTAGAACGTACTCGTCCGGCACGGACTGGATCCGTAGGGCTTCCCGGACCGAGAGGCGACGCGGCTTCCACGGATGGAGGTGAACCTCATTGTTCCCGTACCAGGCGGTGGGGCTGTACCTATAGCGGTGGAGCCGCTTGAACGACTTCCCGGACACATCCCCCTCCGCGATCTGGGTGAAGCGCGGCGAGTAAGCCTTGAAAACTTCGTCGCCGTTGGCCATGCTCTCTGGGACAGGATCCCCCGCCAGTAGGGGGTAAACCGTGAGTTCGGTCGGGATACCTTTAGGACAGGCCACATCCTCACCCGGAGCGCTCACCTTCGGCCAGGGAAGGTCCTTCGCTCCAGTGTAACGTGCATCCTCCGGCCAGGGAAACCAGCCAGTCGCGGCCGGAAAAATCGGCCTCCCTAGGCAGTCTTCTGCCAGCGCTTGCTCGAATCCAGCTAGGAAGAGCCGGTGCCTCTCCTGGGGTACGCCAAGTTCGAGGGCGTTTAGGATCCCCATGTCTACCGCGTACCCCGCGTCTCCGAGCTTCTGGATGACACTGAGTAGGAAGCCGCGATGCTTTTTGGTCCTGTACAGGCCGGGCACGTTTTCCATGAGAAAGAAAGCTGGCCTGATAGAGCAGACGAGAGTAATAAAGGTCCAGGTGAGCCGGCCATGCTCGCCAGTGGACCCACCGTTGAGACCCCCAGCGCTAAAGTCCATGCATGGCGGGCCCCCGATCACCCCAAAAATCGGGGGACGCTCACGGCCAAAGGCCTCTTGTACCACACAGGGGGCAGTCAGGCGGGCAATATCGTTCCGGTTCGAGATGGACGCCTCCGGCCGTCGCATACCCCTGGACCTCCGCCATCCAGTTACGGCAGAGTCATACATGTTCGCAAATGCCGGGTTAACCTCATTCGTCCAGCAGACCTCAAATCCGGCCCGCTCGAAGCCCATATCGAGGAACCCGCCGCCCGTAAAGAACGACAGGACCGGGACCTTAATCGCCCCGGCGATGTTGTCCAGTGGGCCGGTCATAGGTGCGACGATCCGGGCGGCTCGTGCGCCTTCTTCCCCCGATCCGGTTGCCTCACACTGCATAGTAGCCAGTGGTCAGGTCTGTCTGCAGGAATCGGCGACCCTGAGAGTCCATGCCCTCCTGCCGCAAGTTGCACAGGATGGCGGTGCTGCAGTCTTTCGAGAGGAAGTGATGCCGCTCTGGCGTCAGCCCACGCACGACATTCGTATCGCCATTCTCCAGCACCGCCCTATAGGTGCCATTCCCGAGCTGACGCAGTTCCACTACCCGCCCGCGCACGTCCGCGGGCCAGTCTGGACTGTTGTCGCGCGCCTCCCAGTACGCCCGGCAGCCGGGGCGCAAGGGGCAGAACCTGCACGCATGGGGTGATGGCCGCGCGAGCGCCTCCGGCGCACACCCGCTCGCGATCTGCGAATTCACGCTTGACCGCAGCTTTCTTGCTTGCTCCAAGAGGTCTTCGGCCTCTGCTGGGGAGAATGAAACGTTGTGCTCCGATCCATCAGCCGCGACCACTACTAGCCGCGCTGGCCACACGCCGTATTTCGTGAAGTACAGCGCTGCGTACAGCCTCACTTGGTCTTGGTATTCCGGCTTGACTGTGCTTGTGCTCGCCTCACCCTCATCCGCCTGGTGCACGATGCCCGTCTTATAGTCGACAATCTCTATCCCACCAGGTAACGTCCGTACGAGATCAATTCTGCCCACTGCCTCATTACCAGGCGCACTGACCTGAACCTCTACCTGAAGGGTCACGCTAGCGCCTGACCCCTCTCCCCGGGTCCGCAGCCAGCCTCTACTTTGTGCGAAACATTGCAGTCGCAGTACCTGATAGTCGCGGGTGGTTGCCTCCAATGGGATGAGATGGCGCTCGTACCACCGCGCCTGCATTTCACCCTCCTGAGCTGCGATCTCCTCAACCCATGCCCGCTGGAGCGCATCCTCGCTTGCGATCACGCCTTTTGCTGCGAGTTCGCAAACGCGGTGGAACGCACTGCCTACTCGTGCCTTAGGATAGCGTGGCAACAGTTCCCGGGCACCACATGCGGTCACGGCCACCTCGCGCAAGGGGCAGACTCTGAGTCCGGTGAACCGGCTGGGTGACACACTGGCGAGCGGTTTCAACACAATGGCTGGGATGACGTGGGCGGCACCTGTCATGCTCCACTTCGCTCCATCAGGCTGTAGCACCATCCAGGCCTCCGGGAGAGGTTGAAGCTGTCGATGTAGCGTAGCTGACCCGCGTCAGCCGCCGCTACCGCAAGCGCCTGCTTGGGATTCATCGTATCCCATAGAGGGTGAACAACCGCCACCTTGCAGGCGCCCGTATCGAAGCCAGGGATCGGTCCCCACTGCAGCGGCTGGTAGCCAAAGTCCGTGGCGAAGTTGTCGCGGAGTTCCCGAGCACGCTCCGGCCAGCCCACGAGCTCCGGCCGTGTAAAGTCGTCATCCAGGCCCGCGCAGTACTCTACGTCCAGCAGGGCACGAGTATAGGCAAATGCCAGCCGCCAATCAAGCAGGCCGTGGTACTGCATGTTCCGGTAG
>VGFD01000661.1 GCA_016868975.1 Armatimonadota bacterium
CGCGCAATCCCCAACCGCGCAATCCCCAACCGCGCAATCCCCAACCGCGCAATCCCCAACCGCGCAATCCCCAACCGCAGGGCCCCAGGACGGTCGAGCGCGCGACGACCACGACCCAAGTGACCCGCGTGTCCGCCGCCGAGGGGACTGCCCGCACGGCCCGCGCCAGCCAGTCCGAGGAAGACGAAGAGGCCGTGGAGCGCACCGCCGCAGCGCGCGCTGCCGAGCCGGGGACGGTGACCCGGCGCAGCACCGAGCCGATTCAAGCGGTCACGCTGTTCACCTCCGGAGACCAGCGCGAGGAGAAGTGCTGCGTCAGCTGTGGCAACGACTATGTGGCCCGGGTGGCGTGCTGCCCGTCGTGTCAGGCCGAGCGACGTGAGATGCTCGTCTCCTCGATGGTGGCCTTCCGACGCGAGGGATTCATCGTGGGGCGCACCGCCGATCAGGTGGAAGTCACCGCCACGGCGCGCGAGGCGATGGGAGACGCGGACAACGTCGTCTTCCTGCGCAAAGCCCCGCTGTTCGTGCAGCTCAAGGACATGCTCGCGCTCCACCAGCGCGACGTGAGCGGCTACGCCACCACAACGGCCGCCTGAACCTGAAGCGCGCTGCCGATCGTTTTCGTCTTCATTCGACTGAAAGAAGGTCTGCTTGATGGGCAGCGGGAGATTACGGATTACTGAGACTGGCATGCTTACTGCGGTGCGCTTGAAAGAGGGTCTGATTGATCGGCAGCGGGAGATTACCCCTCTTCGAGGATCTCGATGAGCCTCAGCCGCTGCTCGACCAGGATTTCCACCGCGTCGACCGCCTCCCGCGCGCGGCGGGCCAGCGCCAGGGCGTCCTTCACGGAATCGCGCGAGCGATTGGTGAGATTTTCCCGCAGTTTCGCAAAGCACTCGGCGTACAGGTCCAGTCCGCGCAGCAGCAGCCGGCGGATTTCTTCCTCCACGGAGGAGCGGCGCGGCTCCTCGTGCCGGACGCTGACGGCGCCCACCTGCTGGCTTGCCGCCTCGAGCAGCCGCTCAATTTCCAGGCGATCACGGCGCCCCACCATGAGCGCGCCGCAAGCCGCGCGCGCCAGGCGATAGATGCCCGGCGTCGGCCCCTCCGCCGTCTCCCCTCTGGGACTGAGCTGCGCCGCCAGCCGCTGCCGATCCCGCGTGCTGGCGTTTTACAAGAAGATGTCCACCAGGCGATCGGTGTTTTCGTCCGGCCATGCCAGTGACAGCAAGCGGCCGTAGTAGCTCCGCAAGGCCTGCTGGAGAGCGGCGTCGGAGCCGTCCGCGACCTGCGCGCGGGCCTCGCCTTCCTGGCGGCGCAGCTCGTCGGAAGCCAGCGCCTTGAGCAGCCGACGCGCGGGGTGCGCGCGGATCTCTTCTTCCTCGGCTTCGGTGAGGCGGCGCAGCGAGGTGCCCGCCTTCCCCTCGATCACCTTGAGGATCTGGGCCAGGCTGAAGCCCTGCTCCTTGAGGGACTGGATGCGGCGCAAACGGGCCACCGCGTCGGAAGAATAATAGCGGACGCGCCCGTCGGCGCCGGGAAATGGCGCGCGCACCGGCGCCGGCACCAGCCCCACGGATACGTAGTAAGCCAGGGTGCGCGGATTCAGCTCGATCCCCTGGCTCGTGGCGCGGTCCACCAAGGCTTCGGCGGTCAGCCACCCGGCGTCTAGCCGGCGCTGTATTCGCTCATCCACAGCTTGTTCTGATCGATCTGGTACTCAATGTAACCGAGGATGTCGTCGGCCTCCTGCGCTCTCCAGGACCTCTTGCAGGTGCGCGCGATCGCCGTTCGCGAGGAATGCGAACAGGTCGTCGACCGCGGAATGGAACAAGTCCAGCGTCTCCAACATGCAGGCACGGATGGCCTCGGTGTCTTCCGGGCCCTCCGCCTCATACTGCGCGCTGACCGTGATCAGGTTTTGTTGAATCCCGCGCAGCGTCTCTTCAATTTCCGCGCGGAAAAACAGGGCGCCGCTCTCAAGGTATCGCGTCAGGTTGCGCAGGAAACCGATGAGCTTGAGGCCACGGCCGTCGGTCATGGCGTTTCTCCCGGGTCTGCAAAAGGCAGGTCGGCAAAGCCGGGCGGGAGCAGGCTGTCCAGGTCGGCCTGCACGCGCTCGAGCAGGGCGGCCGCCGCGGGAGACGCGGTGGGGGCGACGACGCGATCGGCGTGAAACTCGCGCAGGTCGCTCAGCACCTGCTGGAGGTAGCCGGCCGAGGGGGGAACGTCCGATCTGCGCTTCCGAGCCACCATGTTCACTACCACGAGGGGACGCAGGCCCAGGCCGCCACGATGTTCGCCGGATCAGCCCCGTTCATGACCGATTTCTTCTAGACCGAAGCGCCCCGGCCACTCCAGCCCGCGGGAATAGCGCGGGCGCCCTCGGCGACTGGACAGGCATTCTGGGATTCGAGTGAGGAGAATCGCGATGTCGTTCGAAGCCTGCGCAGCCTGCCAGACCGCCAATCCACTCCACCGCGAGCACTGTCTCGGGTGCGGCATCCGCATCCGCCTGCGCTGCCTGCACTGCTGGCGTCTCCATCCGGTGGACGCGGAGCGCTGCGGGCGCAGCGGCCTCTTCATCCCCAACGAGTGGCGGACCGCGCCACCGTTCCAATACCGTTTACGGCCCTGGCTTGATCGCTGGCGGGCGGCGCGCAAGCCGGTAGCGGCTATCGCACTGGTGGCGCTGCTGCTCACCCTGCCGCGGGGCAACACGGTCCCGTTGCCGACGCCACCGGGACCGCGCATTGACGTGTGCTTCCTGATCGACTCCACCGGCAGCATGGGCGACGAGATCGACGTCGTGAAAGCGCGGGTGGTGAAGATGATGGACCAGATCCAGGCCGGCAAGCCGCGCCCGCGCGTGCGTTTCGGCGTGGTCGCCTTCCGCGACAAGGGAGACGAGTACCTGACCCGCGCCTGCGACTTCAGCGGCGATTCGCAGCGGGTGCGCGCGTTCA
>VGFD01000662.1 GCA_016868975.1 Armatimonadota bacterium
AGCATTTCGGCGCCGTGGCCGGGGTGCTCGCGCTCGTCGCCGGCGTGGATGCGCGACATCCCGATGTCGTGCAGCAGGCCCGCATACGAGAGGTGCTCCAGGTCGCGCTCGCCGAGGCCGACGTTGCGGCCGATGGCCACCGACATCTGGGCCACGTTCATCAGGTGCGCGCGGGTCACGGTGCCGTGGACCTCGAGCAGTTCAACGAGCATGTCCACGGTTTCCATCAGCATCGTGTTCATGGTCTGGGCCACGCGCGCCTCGTACAACACCGCGGAGGCCTGTGCGGCCGCCGCGCGCATCGTCTCCAGGTCGGCCTCGTCAAAGTGGCCGCGGATCTTGTTGACGGCCTCCATCACGCCCAGCACTTGCCCGTCCCAGAGCACCGGAGCCGCCAGCAGGTCCCGCGTGACGAACTTGATGATCTTGTCAGTTTCCTTATTGTGGAAGGGATCTTGCCTGGCATCGTGCACCACCGACGGCTCCGCGTTGGCCAGCACCCAGCCGCACACCGACGATTCCTCGAGCGGGACGACCATGTCGACGATGTCTTTTGCGCCGGCGCCCAGCGCCTGCTTGAAGAACAGGCTTTTGCCGTCAGACTCCAACAGCAGCAGGGATATCGCCTCGGCGCCGACACGCTGCATTGCGGCTTCCATGACGGCGGCCAGGGCGGACTTTTCGTCGCGCACGCCAAGCACCGCCGACCAGGTCTTGCACATGGGACATGCCTCGTGGCGTACCGTGCTGGTGGGCGGCGGCTGGCTGGGATGCGGGTCGCGCACCAGGCCAGGCACGGACAGCTTGCGCGGCGATCCGATGGTGGGCGCCACTTCGGTGAGCGGGGTGATCTTGTTGAGCGCCGCGGTGCTGAACGGCGTCGGCATCCCCACCACGGCGCGCGCCATGGCGGGCTCGGGCATGTGCATGGGAAGCTGCGCGGGCGAGTCCACCAGTCCCGCGTAGGCCATTTCGCGCAGCGCGGCGATGTCGCCGGCGTATCCGACCGCCACGCGCACCTCGAAGCCGCTGCGCATGCGCAGGTAGTCCAGCGCGATGGCGTCGAGCGGGGCCAGCGCGGCGATCAGCAGCTCATCCCCTTTCTTCGCATGGCACACGGCCTTGTACCGCTCCGACATCGCCTTGGGAAGCAGCCGCATCACCTCCAGCGGGGGGATCTTGCCCTCCAGATCCACCACCTCGTGCTCGTGAAGATCCCGCTTCACGGCGAGGAGCTGCTGGCGAGTGATCAACCGGGAGTCGATCAGGATCTTCTCCACCGTCTCGGCGGTGGGACGGTGGCGGCGCAGCGCGTCTTCCAGCGCGCGCCGCTTGACGAGATTGCGTTCGAGGAGCGCGTCTACCAGCTGACGCCATGAATCTGTCACGAGCGATACCTCCCGATCTGTCTCTGGGCCGGGGGGACGTGAACCGATCTACCTGACAACCTGAATCTATTCTAGCCGCATCAGGGCGAAACGCCACCCGGCAAACGGCGCGCAACAGGCTCGGCAAACGTCTTTAAGAGGTGGGACCAGAAGGACTAGTTCCTGATCAGTATCTCCACGGCCGCCTGGTTCTCGTGAGGTCGACGCGCAGCGGATCGTCAATGAACAGGCCTTCCGGAGACGTGCGGCAGCGGTAGGCCAGCACCTCCACGCCGCTCCGCGCAGCCTGCCGCAGCGCGCGCCCGTACGCCGGGTCGATGCTGTCCGCGGGCCGCACCACGGTGGCGGCGGGATCGTTGACCACGAACAGCATGGCGGCGCGATGCCCGTGGCGCTTCACGGCGCGCAGCTCTTGCAGGTGGCGCGCGCCGCGGGTAGTGACCGAGTCCGGAAAATAGGCCACCTGCTCGTGGACGAGCGTGACGTGCTTCACCTCCAGGTAGCAGCGCGCCCCCTCGCGCTCCAGCAGAAAATCAACGCGGCTTGCGTCGCCGTACTTCACCTCGCGGCGGATGTCAGTGTACCACCCGAGCTCGGCAATCTGGCCGGCCTGGAGCGCCTCGTGGACCACGGCGTTGGGACGCATGGTGTTCACCCCGACCCAGTGGCCGCCCACGTCGATCAGCTCCAGCGTGTAGGGCAGCTTGCGAGCGAGGTTGGCGGAGCGCGACACGAAGACCGGCCGGTCCGGCGCGCAGCAGCCCAGCATGCTGCCCGGGTTGGGACAGTGGGCCACGATTACGCTGCCGTCCTCGAGCGCCACGTCGGCCAGGAAGCGCTTGTAGCGACGCACGAGGCGTCCCGGAATGAGCGGGGATTCAAACTTCATGCGCGGGAATTCGACGCACGGTAACATCCTCCTGACAACCCGCGGGGCTGACCCGAGCGGTTGCTGCGCACTTGATCGCGACCCGTCAATCAAGGAAGGAGCCGCAGTGCCCCTCCTTGAGGCGTGCGGTAGATAACGAAGTCGCGACGGTCGAAGGTAAATACCTCTTCGATGTGCAGCCGCTCGGTACACGCAAGAGAGCACGCAACCGTGAAACCCAGAGCCACGTCGTCGTATTTTCGCTCGATTTCAAGGGCCCGCGCGAGGTCGACAATATCAAGCTGATACAGAGCGAAGACACCGTGAACGACGTCCTCCCAGAAAATTCTGGCCGGGCCCGCCCCAAGGCGCTCTTCCAGCATCCAACAGGCTTCGGTTACGATAGGAAGAGTCACGACAAACGTATGCTGCGTCGCCAATTTCTCGAAGCTGTCGACCGCTTGCCCGTGGTTGGCATCGCTGGTATCGACGAGCGCATAAATCGCGCCGGTGTCTATCAGGATCAATGTGACAACTCGCCTAGAATCTCGTCCACCCGTTCGGAGGCATTATCCCCAACCGGCCCGGCGGCGCATCCGATAAATCGCGGCCGGGGCCGGGTAGGTTGCTCGTCCAGGTAGCGAACCACTGCCTCCCGGATAACTCCCGCCAGGCTTGTGCCACGCTCGCGCGCCACGCGTTG
>VGFD01000663.1 GCA_016868975.1 Armatimonadota bacterium
AGAAACGCGGCCGGTCAGCGCGGCAGCAGACGGGGAATTTCCCCGAGAAGCTCGCGGGCCAGAAATCCCAGCGGAGCCGCTGACTCGGCCAGGCGCGCGCCCGCTTCGGCGTGCAAGTGCACCGCCCACGCCGTCGCGTGGAGCGCTTCCATGCCGCGCGCCAGCAATCCGGCCAGCAACCCGGCCAGGACGTCGCCCGAGCCCGAGGTCGCCAGGCCCGGCTGGCCGTTCTTGTGGCGCAAGAGCGTGCCGTCCGGCGCGGCCACGAACGTCTCCGGGCCTTTCAGCAGAGTGACCGCCCCAAACCGCTCCGCGGCCATCCGCGCGGCCTCCGAGGGGATTTCGGGAGGGTCAGGCAGCATTCGCGCGATCTCGCCGGGATGCGGAGTGAGAACCGCCCGTCCCTGGAACGAGGCCAGCGCGTCGTGGTGCCGCAGCAGGTGGGGAAGCGCGGCCGCGTCCAGCACGATCGGCGGCCCCTCGATTTGAACAAGCACCCGCCGCAGCAGGCTGGAGACGCCCGCCGGGTCGAGCATCCCCGGGCCGATGAGCACCGCGTCCGCTTCGTTCGCCCGGGCCGCGATGTCGTCGCCAGCAGAGACCGCGATGCTTCCCGTCCGCGTCTCGCGCAGCCCGAACACGCGGGCCTCGGGCACCGCGACGCCCACCACGTGCGCGATGCCCCGGGTCGTGGCAATCTGCACCTTCCCCGCGCCGGCCCGCAGGGCAGCCGTGGCGGCGAGGATGACGGTCCCCGGCATTTCGTCCGAGCCGCCCACCACCAGGACGCGGCCGTGGTGGGCGTCCGAGGGCGGCGCGGGGATGGGCCAGGCACGCAGCAGCCGCGGCGTCAGGTCCTTCATCGCGCGTAGCCGCGCATGGGGGAGTCCATCCCGTTGCTCATGCCGCGGTACGGAGTGAGCCAGCCGTTCGGCTGGTAGGGCGTGAAGTTGGGCGCCACCGGGTAGGCCGCGCCGGGCACCGGCTGGTAGAGCTTGTAAGGCGCCGTACCCTGATAGGGATAATACGGGTAGCTTCCCGGGTAATAGGAGCCGCCCCACGCGGGAGCGCTGTCGTTGCTGCCGATGCTCCCCGCGTGCCCGGTCGTGAGATCCGTTGGGATGTCGCCGCCTTGCAACGGCGCGCTCTGGGGCTCATCGGCGACCACCGTGCCGGTCGGCAATTGCGGCGCGGGAGGCGGCGTGGTGGGCACGGCGGCGTGACGCGAGAACTGCAGCGCGTCGCCTTTCTGGAGCGTGCCGCCAAAGGATGCCGTGGGCACCACCACGCTCCCCTGCCCCTCAAGGGAGAGCACCATTACCTGTCCGATGGTCTTGCCGCCGCGCACCACGTCGAAAATGTCTCGCGGCTGGATGGCGTCTTCACTGGGGAACGTGGCCATCCACGCGCCGCTCATCCGGGCCGGCCCGTCGACCACGCCGGGGGCCACGGCTTGCGCGAGGGCAGGACCCATCAAGCCAACCAGCAGGATGCAGACGAGAAACCTCACAACCCGCACACTCCCTTCTGGAAATCAGCGCCCCTTCCAACAGGGCTCCCGCTTCTCCAGGAAGGCGGTGATGCCCTCGTGCGCGTCTCCGGCGAGCGCGTTCATGCTCATCACCTCGCGGGCGTATGCATACGCTTTCTCCTGGTCGAGGTCAATCTGGGCGTAAAACGCCTGCTTGCCCAGACCGGTCACCAGGGGGCTCGCCTGGGCGATGCGCGCCGCCAGATCGCGGCACGCGGCGTCCAGGCGCTCAGCCGGGACAACCTCGTTGACCAGCCCCCAGTCCGCCGCGGTGCGCGCGTCGATGGGCTGGCCGGTGAGCAGCATGCGCATGGCCCGCTTGCGGCCGATGGCGCGGGTGAGCGCCACCATCGGCGTGGTGCAGAACAGCCCGATGCGCACGCCCGGCGTGGCGAAGCTCGCGGACTCGGCCGCCACCGCGAGATCGCAGGTGGCCACCAGCTGGCAGCCGGCCGCCGTGGCCATTCCCTGCACCTTCGCGATCACCGGCTGGGGGATGCGCTGCACCGCCTCCATCATGCGCGTGCACGCGTCGAATAGCTCGCGGTATGCGGCGAGGTCGCGATCCACCATCTCCTGGAGGTCGTGCCCCGCGGAGAAGACGGAACCGGCCGCCGCCAGCACCACCGCGCGAATCTCCGGCGAGCGCTCCACCGCTTCGAGGCAGGCGATCACCTCGCGCATCAGCGCCAGCGACAGCGCGTTCCGCTTCTCCGGGCGGTTGAGCGTGATCACCCCAAGGGGGCCGTCACGCTCAAACGCGACGTGCCCGCTCAATGCGGCGCGACGTGGAACTGCTCGGTCTCGGTGGAGCCTTCCATCGCGGTGGTCGACGACATGCCGCTGGTGGCCACCGTGGTTACCTCATCGAAGTAGCCGGTGCCCACGAACTGCTGGTGCTTGACGGCCTCGTAACCGTCCGCCTCGGCCGCGAACTCCTGCTGCTGCAGCTCGGAGTACGCCGCCATGCCGCGCCGGCTGTAGGCCCTGGCCAGGGTGAACATCCCGAAGTTGAGCTGGTGGAACGCGCTCAGGGTGACGAACTGGAACTTGTAGCCCATCTTGCCGAGGTCGGACTGGAACGATTCCATGCGCGCCTCGTCCATGTGCAGCTTCCAGTTGAAGGACGGCGAGCAGTTGTAGGCCAGCAATTTCCCCGGAAATTCGCGATGGATTTCCTCGGCGAACTGGCGCGCCTCGTTGATGTCCGGGGTGGACGTCTCAAACCACAGCAGATCGGCGTACGGAGCGTAAGCGCGCGCCCGCGCGATGGCGTGCTCGATGCCCTTGCGAACGCCGAAAAATCCCTCGTGCGTGCGGTCGCCGGTGAGAAATTTCTGGTCGTAGGGATCGATGTCGCTGGTCAGCAGGGTCGCGCTGTGCGCGTCGGTGCGCGCGATCAGCAGCGTATC
>VGFD01000664.1 GCA_016868975.1 Armatimonadota bacterium
ACCAGAAACTTCGCACCTGCGGCCGAATGGGAATGGGAATGCCCGTGCGCGTGATCGTGGGTATGGTCGTGGCCGTGCGGGTGGGTGTGGTCGTGTCCGTGGCCGTGGGCGTGATCATGGCCGTGGCCAGGATCATGAGCAACCTCGAGACCTGGCGCCGCCGCCACCTGGGAGCGCGGCTGCGGGTCGAGCTTGCGGCCGAAGAAGAGCATCAGGCCCGCGCCGGCCAGAGGGAACAGCGGAATCAGCCAGATGAGGTCGAGGAAGTTCACCATCTGAGCAGGTCCACCTCGTCGGCCAGCACCGTTTCCTTATTGCGAAAGAGGGCGATCAGGATCCCGAGGCCCACCGCGGCTTCGGCTACCGCGACGGCAATGACGAAGATGGCGAAGATCTGGCCGTTGACGTTCTGGAGGGCGTGGGAAAAGGCCACCAGATTGATGTTCACGGCGTTCAGGATCAGCTCGATCGACATCAGAATGATGACGATATTGCGGCGCGTCAGCACTCCCACGGTGCCGATCAGCAGCAGCGCGGCGCTGAGGGCCAGATAATGCGTGGTGGTGATCGGATGCAAGCTAAATCCTTTTCTTGGCCATGACCACCGAGCCGACGATGGCCACCAGCAGCAGCACGGAGGCGATCTCAAACGGCAGCAGGTACTCGGAAAAGAGCACTTCGGCGATCCGCTCGGTGTTGCCCGGATCGATGGCCGCCGTTTCGGGGGCGGCGGCGAAGCGGAAAGCGCCGGCCCCCCGGCTGAGGAACCAGAAAACCTGCACGCCTACCAAGATCACGGCGGCGAGACCGATCCACCACTGCTTGCTGAACTGCCGCTGGCGCGCGGCCTCGTCGAGATTCACCAGCATGATCACGAACAGAAACAGCACCATGATCCCGCCGACGTAAAGCACGATCTGCACGGCAAACAGGAACTCGGCCGACTGCAGCAGGTATAGGCCGGCCACCCCCAACAGCGAGACGATCAGCGCGATGGCGCTGTGCACGGCGCTGCGGCGGGTGATGGTGAGGATGCCGCCCCCGAGAACCAGGAGGGCGAAGAGGTAGAAGAGGACGGTGTCGGTCATTTTACCCGGCAGGCCTGGACGCTTGCTCCACCAGGAGTGTTTCCCGGGGGGGCGGGATTGCCCTGGCCCGCGATGTTAGCTGGCATATTGCGTCGGCCGAGGGCCTTCTTCGAGCATCTGCCGGTCCCAGATCGCGCCCTCCCGCGTGTAGCTGGCCAGTTCGAAATCCTGGGTCAGCTCGAGGGCGTCCACCGGGCAGGCGTCTTCGCACAGCCCGCAGAACATGCAGCGCGACAGGTCATAGGTAAATGTCGTCAGCTCCTTGCGCCGCGTGGTCTCGTTGCGCTCGCTGCCCACGACGATCAGGTTCTCCGGGCAGGCGAGCGCGCACAGGTTGCAGGCGATGCACAGGGTCTCGCCGTTCTCCGGATTGATGTTCAGGCGCGGCGCGCCGCGGTAGCGCTCGGCCACCTGCGGCCGCTCGGCCGGATACTGCTCGGTATAAATGTATTTCGGGTTCTGATTGCGGAACGTGACCCAGAGACCCTGGAGCAGATCCACCAGGAAAATCGAGCGCAGGAACTTGCCCATCTTCACCTATTTAACCGCAGATCCATGCCGGACCCCGGAAAATCGCCGGTCGACCGCGCCACCCATCCACGTCTTTCCGGGCCTTCCATCTTAGCGGTCCACCTCGCCCAGCACAATATCCAGAGTTCCGATGATCGCCACCACGTCGGCCACCAGGCCGCCGCGCACCATGCGGTCGAGCGCCTGCAGGTTCACCAGCGAAGGCGGCCGCACGCGCACCCGGTACGGCTGCAGCGAGCCGTCGCTCACCAGAAAGTAGCCCAGCTCGCCCTTGGGCGCCTCGATCGAAACGTAAACCTCGCCGACCGGAGGCTTCAGCGCCTTCGGCACCTTTCCCATAACGGGACCCGAGGGAAGGCGATCGACCGCCTGGCGAATGATCCGCACCGACTGCCGCATCTCCTCGATCCGCACCAGGTAGCGGTCGTAGGTGTCGCCGCTGGTTCCGGTGGGAATATCGAACTCGTACTGGTCGTAGCCGGAGTACGGCTGCGCGCGCCGCAGGTCCCAGGCCAGGCCGGCCGCGCGCAGCACCGGCCCGGTAACCCCGTACTCCTTGCACTCCTCGACGCTCAGGATGCCGACGCCTTTCAACCGGCTCACCCAGATGCGGTTGTTGGTGAGCAGCTCTTCGTACTCGTCCACCTTGGGCAGAAACAGGTTCGAGAACGCCTTCACCTGCTCTTCGAAGCCGTCGTAGGTCTCATACTGCAGGCCGCCGATGCGGAAGGCGTGGGTGGTGAGGCGGGCGCCGCAGTAGTTCTCGAAGATCTTGAGAACTTCTTCGCGCTCGCGGAAGCAGTAGAAGACCGGGGTGATGGCTCCAATGTCGAGCGCGTGGGTGCCGAGCCACAGCAGATGGCTGGCAATGCGATTGAGCTCGGTGAGGATCACGCGCACGGCCTGCGCGCGCGGCGGCGCCTCCGCGCTGATCAGCTTCTCGACCGCCAGGCAGTAGCCCAGCCCGTTCGACACCGCGGCGACGTAGTCCATCCGGTCGACGTACGGGGCGAACTGCTGGTAGGTGCGGTTCTCGCCGATCTTCTCGACGCCCCGGTGCAGGTAGCCGATCACGCACTCGGTCCCCATCACCTTCTCGCCGTCCAGCTTCAGGATCACGCGCAGCACCCCGTGCGTCGACGGGTGCTGCGGCCCCATGTTCAGGACCAGCTCGCTCGAGTCTAGAAAAGTGCTTTCCGGCATGGACTATTGACCGCTTTCGATGCCCAGGTTTTCGCGCACCCAGCGCTCGTCCTGCTGAATGATCGAATAATCCTTGCGCAGCGGGTAGCCTTCCCACTCTTCGGGCAGCAGGAGCCG
>VGFD01000665.1 GCA_016868975.1 Armatimonadota bacterium
GGGCGTCCAGCGGGCGGTATTCGTCCATGATCTTGGCGTGTTTCCCGCCCAGGATAATTTTTCCGCAGAGCCCGCCGGCAAGCAGCGCGCCGCCCACCTCGAGCAGCACCGCACCCGCCGTGCCCAGCGAGTTCGCAAACCCGAGGCCACCGAGCGTGCCCAGGATGCCGGCGCCGAAGGTCAGTTTCGCGATATTCAAGCCTTTAAGAATTTTCCCATCCCGCTCCGCCAGTGGATTGATTTTCGCCGCCAGCGTGCTCAATTCTCCCTGGTACGACGCCACCATCGCGTCGCGATTGCCCAGGATCTTCTGCCACTCGTCGCGCAGCACGGTATCACGCGCAATTTCCCCTTCAAGGCTGGTCCGCTCCTCCGGCTGCTCGGCGCCCTGCGGCGGTTCCACGCGCGCCGCCGCGGCCTCGGCCTGGGCTCCGATGCGCGCGCTCTGGAAGGAGAATTTCAGCTCGTGCGCCGCGTCGCCCAGTCGGTTCATCCAGTATTCCGCGTAGCCGGAGCCGTTGAAGGCCGCGTCCTCGGCCCGCGAGAGGATGTCCTCCAGGGCCGGCTTCACCGCCTGCATCGTCGGGGCGTCGCACTTCGCGGCCACCGCGTTGACGAATTCCGCCACGCGCACTGAAAATGCGACGGTGCGCCCGCACCAGTAGCCGGCGTTGCCAGAGCCGGCGGCGAAGCGATCCGCGTCCTCGGCGAAATTCTTTACCGTGTCGGCAATCGCGGCCACCGCGGCATCGCGGTCCGCCGCGGTGTCCTTGCGCTGCTCGGCCAGCAGCATGGATTTCCGCGCCGCGTGTACCGTGCCCCGCATTGCAAGGTGCTGCGCGCGGTACATCCAGTCCGTGGCGTCGCCCGACTTGCCGAAGACAATATTGTCGACTTCCTTGCTGAAGCGCGCGTTCAAATTCTCCAGACCGCGCTGCAGGTCACTGGCCTCCGCGGTGGTGGCCGGCTGCTGCTGCGCATCCGTGCGCGCGGAGGAGAGCGCGGAGCCCAACTGACCCAGGGAGCCCCTCAAATCCTGTGCCAGCGAGCCAGTGCGCGCGCTCCAGTAGTGCGCGTCGCCGCTGCCGCTGTGCGCATCTTCGGCCACCGACAGGCCCCGCGCAATCGTTCCCTGCACCGCCGCGGCCATGCTCGAATCACACAAGGCCGCTACCGCTGCCGCATGCTGGGCGCTCTGGATGCTCAGGCCCTTGCAGCGCGAGAACCAGTATCGCGAGTCGCCGTAGCCGTCCGCCCAGTGGTTTGCGGTGCGGTGCATGTCGGAGTCCAGGCGGCTCATCCTGGAAATGTTCTCGAGCCGCACGTTGGGCGCGTCCTCGCGCTGGGCCGCCACCGTGAGCGTGGACCTCGCGGCATACGCCTGGGCGCGGAAGGCCATGTACTCGGCGCGGTTCATCCAGTAACTGGCGTCCCCGTTGCCCTCGAACGCGACGCGGTCGACTTCCTTGAAGAACGCCTGGTTGTCCGCCTGCAAGCGGTTCTGCGCCTCGCGGGGATCGCGGAGCGGGGTTGCCGGAGTCACGAACGGGGTCATTCTTCCATTATGCCGTCAACGTCTGAAAGAACCCAGAAACCCGGTGTAAACGTCCGGACGCAAGGCGAGCGCGGATGCCGTGTGACGGTGACGTGGCCCGATACGACCAGCGCGGCCTGCCGCACGCGCTCCCAGAGGGCTTTTATTGCCGCTGGAGCGCCTTTGTATCCCACCACTTGGAAAGCGCGGTGGTCGGCGTCTCGGGATGATCGGCGTAATGCGAGATGTCGTTGAACAGCGCCAGTCGCGCCTTCGTGGGATCGGCGAAGTCGAGCACGTTGAGCGCGCAGGGCTGCTGATCGAGACGGTCGCGGTAGCCACGCAGGTCAAATCCCAGGAAGGACCCGATGAGCAGCCGGATGGTTGCCTTGTGTGACACCACCATCACTGTTTTTCCCTCGTGCTGCGAGACGATGTTCTGCACCGCCGGCAGCGCGCGGGCCAGCACGCTCAAGCCCGACTCGCCGCCGGTCGGGGGACAGGTGAACGGATCCGCCTCCCAGCGCCGATACTCGTCCCCGAATTGCGCCTCCACCTCGGCGCGCGTCATCGTCTCCCAGCGGCCGTGGCTGATCTCGCGCAGGCCGTCAACGGGGATCACCGCCAGACCGTGGGGCTGGCCGATGATCTGGCCGGTACGGACCGTCCGCTGCATGGGGCTGACGTAGATCGCGGCCACGGGGACCTTCGCGAGGCGCTCGGCGAGGTAGGCGGCCTGCTCCTCTCCCCTGTCGGACAACAGGACGTCGGTCGCGCCCGCGAAGCGATCCTCGGCGGACAGGACGGTGGCACCATGACGGACCATCAAGACGCGCGTGCTCATGCGGGCGGCCCTTCGTCGAATCCACCAGGGTTTCCCCCGAGAGGACCGCGAACCGTTGCGGCATGCCATTCTGTCACATGTGCGGCACGCAGGCGTATGCCAACGCGAACTTCTGCGGGACCTGCGGGACCCGGCTTGCCACGCCGCTGCCCCCCACGGTGCTTGCGCCGCAGAAGCCGGCCTATCTGCCGGAAATGCCCGCCGCAGAGCCCCCCGGAAAGGCGAGCAAGGCCGTCACCGTGCTGCTCGTGGTGCTCGGCTGCCTGTTATTTTTCGGCTCGCTGGCGGCAGCCGTGATGGTGCCCAGTTTCTTGAAGGCGCGCGCGGAGAGCGAAGCGTCCACCTGCACGCGGACGGTCCGCGAAATCGGCGTGGCGCTCGAGCAATCCAAATCGGAAAATGACCGTTATCCGGAAAAATTGACCGAGCTGACGCCGAAATACTTCAAGGAGATTCCGACCTGTCCGTCCTCGGGCAACGACACTTACTCCGAGGGATACTCCGTCACCCCATCGCGTTACACGCTGGTCTGCTCGGGGAAACACCGATA
>VGFD01000666.1 GCA_016868975.1 Armatimonadota bacterium
CCCACCCTGGAGCGCTGTGTGATTTCAGCAAAGCTGGCTTAGGAAAGCGTTTTGTCCTCGACCCGCAGCGGGGCGCCGTCCAGCGCGAACATGTCCGTCGAGACGAAGCCGATGTTCTGGAAGATACGGCAGCGGTAGTCGAACTGGACGTCGGGGTGGGTGTCCATCAAGAGGCGCTTGAGGATGCCCTGCTCCGACTCCGGCGCCTCCTCGGCTGGCGGCGTCACGCGCACTCTCTCGAAGAAGGTCCGGCAATACTCCGTCTCCCCCATCCAGATGCCGCCGTTCAAGTAGCGGAAGTCGCTCTCCGCAGCCCCTGGGAGCCGATCCTCGAAGCGCTTGAACTCCGTCACCGCCGGCCAGTTCAAGCGATCCGCGCTGAACAGCATGCGGCACGAGAAGTGCTCCTCATACTCCGAGACAGCCCGCCGCGGATCGTCGACGAAGATCGCGTCCCGCGAGTCCGCGTACAGGACGTACCGCGTCGTCACGCCCGACAGCGCCTCCACGATCACCGGCGGCTTGTGGACGCTGTTGACCCACGGATCGATGCCGTGCCCCGCCACCAGGTACGGCACCCCCAGGTGATCCAGGCTGCGCTCCAGCAGCCCCATCGAAGGATGGCCGTTGTTGCACGTGATGATGGTGAGGTCGGGCGCCGCCCCGAGCTGACGCGCCGCGGAAGCGAAGAACCACTCCCGGATCGGCGGCCAGTTCGGCTTGCGCTCGTGGCTGCCGTGCGCGTGCACCACGACGGGACGGGTGTCGAAGACGAGGTTGGTCAGCATGCCCGAACTTTTGCCGGGAACGACGTTGAAACCCTTCCCGCATTCCCGGCGTCATCAGCGGGAGGAAAGTGCACATGACCATTGAATCTCGCGCTTCTATGTCCAAGACCCTTGTGGCTGTCAGAGGCATCGCCGCGTCCTTTGCGGGGAGGCATGACCTCCGCTCCGCGTGGTCAGGCCTGGAGGCGTGGCGCATGGCGCGCGAACCCCCGCCGCCACAGTCCCTCGAGCGCCTGTTGACCGAAGCGGAAGAGGCCCCGCTCTTCCTCGCCGGCCCGGAAGCGCCGAACGCCCACGCCGTCTTCAACGGCCCGCACGCCGCCGCCGAAGCCCTCGCCGCGGCCGTCCGCCACCTCGAAGATGGAGCCAGGGCAGCCCTGGTCGCAGCCGCCGACGCCCACGGCGCGGCCCTCCTCACCCTGCGTCCCGCCTCCGACGTCGCACCCGCCGATACCATCGCGGTCCTACGCGCCGTGGAAACCGACACGCAGACCCTCCTGGAGCAAACCCTCCCCACCCTGGGCCTCCTCGACACGAGCCTCGAACCCGGCCATCACGACGCGAGCGCCCCGCTTCCCACCTGCGCGCTCCACGCCAGCGACACCGCCGGCCACGGCATGGCCGCCATCCTCCGCGTCGTCCTCGCGCTGCGCGAGAAGGTGCTGCCCGCCGACGCCGGCACGGCGGCCCCACCCTTCTACCGCCTCGCGGAGCCCGCCCCCTGGATCCACGGCGCCCCCCACCCCCGCCGCGCCCTCGCGCTCTTCCCCGGCCTCGGCCTCCTCTTCGAGGAAGCGGGCGGCGCCACCACGAGCGTCGTCGCCGAGTGGCCCAGCGAGCTCGTCCTGCTCTCCGCCCCCACCGTCCCCGACCTCCAGCGCCGCATCGTCGACCTCCGGCGCCGCCTCGACAACGACGAAGCCACCCTCCTCGCAGACCTCTCCTTCACCCTGAGCACCCTCCCCCCCGAGCGCCATCGCGCCGCCATCCTGGCCCGCAGCGTCCCCGAGCTGAAGACCCGCCTCGACGCACTCGCCGGCAAGCTCTCCGAAACCGCCACGAAGTCGAGCTTCAAGACCCGCACCGGCCTCTACTACGCCGACACCGCCGCCGCGCCGAGAGGCAAGACCCTCTGGATGTTCCCCGGCCAGGGCGCGCAGTATCTCGGCATGGCCGCGGAGGCCGCGCGCTGCCTGCCCTCCGTCCGCGACTGGCTCGACGCCTTCGCGGCGCGCCTCGACCCGCTGGGCGAGCTCCCGGCCACGCGCCTGCTGCAGCAGCCCACGTCCGACGCCATCAAGAGCGCGCTCCTCCCCACCCTTCACAGCCTGGAGGGCGGCGGCCAGGTGTCCTACGTCACCATGCTGGCGCTCCACGACGTGCTCGACGCCATGGCCATCCCGTGCGACGGCATGGTGGGCTACAGCAACGGCGAGAACGCCGCGCTGGTGGCGTCCGGCGCCATGCGCCTGACCCGCGAGGGGGTGCTGCGCATCATGGCCATGCTCAAGACGCAGACCCTCGATCCCGAGGTCGCCGCGCGCATGCCGAAGGGCGTGATGCTGGCGGTGAGCCTGACCACGCACTCCATCCTCGACCTCGTCGCGGACGAGCTCAGCGGCCCCGACCCGGTCTACGTCGCGCTCGACAACTGCCCGCACCAGCTCGTGCTGTTCGGCGACGAGAAGCGCATCGCGCAGGTGGAGGAGCGCCTCACCGCCGTGGGCGCCATGTGCTTCCGCCTGCCCTTCGATCGCGCCTACCACACCCCGCTCTTCGAGCGCTTCCTCCCGCTGCTGCGCCTCGCCTACGAGGGCATCGACCTCGGTCCCGGCCGCGTCCCCGTCTACAGCTGCAGCACCATGGAGCCGTTCCCGGACGACGCGCCGAGCATCTTCGAGGTCGCCATCGGACAGTGGGCCCAGACGGTCCGCTTCCGCGAGACGGTGGAGAAGCTCCACGCGCGCGGCTTCCGCGCCTTCGTCGAGGTGGGGACGGGCGGCAAGCTGCTGGGCTTCGTGCGCGACACCCTGCGCGACCAGCACGACGTGACGGGCGCCGCCACCACCCTGGAGGGCCGCTCCGACATCTGGACCCTGCAGGAGCTGGCCGCGCAGTTCT
>VGFD01000667.1 GCA_016868975.1 Armatimonadota bacterium
GAAGCCGCCGAGGCGGCCCATCATGGCGCTCATCATGCACCCCATCATAAAGCCCATTCCGAACATCAGCTGCTGGCACTGCTGCTGCGCGAACGGATCCATGCGCCCTTGATCGAACAGGTCTCCGGTTGGTCGGAAGCCGTCTTGGCCCCCCAGTCCGCTGCTCGGCGAGGCCACGCCTGTGGCGGCAAACGCGAAGGAGAATGAAAAGCTGCTCTGCTGCAGCCCGGGCGCAGATACGAGACTCATCGGGTCCATGGCGGTCCTCCCAGGTAGTTCACGCTTGCTTCACTCCCCCGTGCGTGCCGGTGAAGGGCGGGCCTGTAAATATTTCCGGAACCTTGTTAACGAGTTGTTGCAAGGATGTTTCCGACTTCGTTCCTTGATACTGACGTTGGAACTTGATACTGACCTTGGAACCTGTGGCTGAAGGAATTTGCAGTATGGCCACCAATCCCACCGCATGACCAGCACCTGTGCCACCCATCAAGCCCTGGCCCGCCTTGGACGGGCCATCTACCCGGCCCGCGGCGCCTTCGGCGTGCCGCTGATGGTGGCCGTGTTGCTGCTCTGCCGGGTGACGCCCTACACCGAGCCCTGGCTGGAGAGCGCGCGCTGCGTGGCTGGCTGGGGACTCCTCGTGATGGGTTTGTTCTTCCGCGTTTGGGGCGTCGCGTGCTGGTTCACCCGCGACGCCAGCGGGGTCATCGGCGGGCGGCGCCTGATGACCGACGACGGTCCCTACGCCTACATGCGCAATCCGCGCTATTTCGGGAACCTGGCCATGGGACTGGGCTGCGCCACGCTGGCCGGCATGGGCTGGGTGATCGTGGTGTACGGCATCATCTGGTGCGCCGTGCATTTTCCCATCATGGAAGCCGAGCGGGAAACCCTGTCCACGAGATTCGGCGAGGTCTATGACAAATATTGCGCGCGGGTTCCCATATTCTGGCCACGCGTGAGCCGGCCGCTCAACGAGCAAGTGAGCGGCCTCAACTGGTCCGCCGCCGTGCACGAAGAGACGGGCACGCTGATGGGCTGGATCTGCCTGGGACTATTCGTGGAGGCATGGCGCGTCGCGCAACTGAGCGGCGCATGGCTCGGCGGATGGAGATTCCTGGTCCTCATCCCGCTCACCGTGCTTCTCTGCGAAGCCGTGCGGGCCCGCGTGAAGGGGCAGGAATTCAAGAACGAAGACCGTCCCAACGCGCCCTGAAATGGTCGCCCTTGATTGGCCCGGCAAGGCCGACTGCCTCGCCGCCGCCCGCGCCGAGCCTCTCGGAGAACTTGTCGCCTGCCCTGGGGAAAGCGTCGCGTTTGACACCTCGCAAAACCAGATCATTGAAGGTGACAATCTCGAAGTCCTCAAGCACTTGCAGCGCACCCACGCCGGTCAGGTCAAGCTTATCTACATCGATCCCCCGTACAACACCGGCCATGATTTTGTCTACTCGGATCGGCGCAGCCACGCCCGCTGGCTGGACATGATGGCTCCCCGCCTCTCCCTGGCGCGCGCCCTCCTTACCGCCGATGGAATCATCGCGATCAGCATCGACGACAACGAAATGGCGCACCTGCGTCTCCTCATGAACGAGATTTTCGGCGAGGAGCGATTTCTCGGCGTTGTCGTCGTGCAATCCAACCGCCGCGGCCAGACCTACCGGCAAATTTCGAAGTCGCACGAATATCTGCTTTTCTACGCGCGTCAAGACGCCACGCTCCGCGAGCTGGAGCGGGTGGAAAATCCGCTCCCCTACGCGGACGCCCTCGGACCGTTCGATCTCTGGGAGCTGCGCAACCGCAATCCCCGCTTCGGACGTCACAACCGACCCAACCTGTACTTTCCGATCTACGTGGCGCCGCAGGACGTCGACGACATCGGCTGCGCGAAGATCGCGCTGGCACCGGATGTGCGGTTTTCTCTCGAAGTGTGGCCCCGCAACCGGGCCGGCGCGGACGGATGCTGGCGCTGGAGCCGCGACCTCCTGCGAACCGTCGAGCTGGACGGCGCCTGCCCGGTGGTGGTGGCCCGCCAGCGCCGCGACGGTGGCTGGAACGTCTACGAAAAATCCCGCAAGAATACCACGCGCGCCAAGTCGCTGTGGACCGAAACCGGCATGATCAACGAGCTGGGGACGGTGGAGCTTGGGACGCTGGGCATGGGCGGCTGCTACGACCATCCCAAGCCGCTGGGGCTGCTGCGAAAAATCATCCGAATCTGCACGGACGGCGACGATCTCGTCCTGGATTTTTTTGCCGGCTCGGGAACCACCGGCCACGCCCTCCTGGCCGCCAACCGCGAGGAAGGCACGGGCCGCCGCTTCATCCTCGTGCAGTGGCCCGAGCCGCTCGACCCCGCCGGCAAGCCGGCCGCGTTTTGCGACGCGCTGGGCAAGCCCCGCACCATCTCCGAAATCACCCGCGAGCGCGTGCGTCGCGCTTTAGCCGAGACGGGCTCGACCGAAGGCTTCCGGGCCTACCGACTAAGTGGTCCGCGGCGCAAGTCTTCATGATCAGACTTGCGCCGGTCAGCCTTCGTAGACGTGGAACTTGTTGCCGCCTTCCGACTGTGAGGTCTGGCTGGCCTCCTGCGCGAAACGAAGCAGCTCTTGCGGGCTGTGGGCCTGCTCGGGATAGGCCGCGATCCCCAGGCTGAGGGTCGTGTTTCCATCCACGCCGGGGAAGGACAGGTTGCCGATGGTGAAGCGCAGCTGCTCGGCCAGGTTGCAGGCGATGCGCGACGACGTCCGGGGCAGGATGATGGCGAAGCCGTCCTCCCCCCAGCGGGCCGGCACGTCGGTACCCTCCTTGAGGAAGTCGTTCACCAGGGAGGTGATTTCCTTGACGATGTCGTTGAAACGGCCCTCGCCGGCCGTCGCCACGATGTCGTCGTGCCGG
>VGFD01000668.1 GCA_016868975.1 Armatimonadota bacterium
CCGCATCCCAGGAGACCCGTTCGCAAGGCGCGGCGCGCATGGCTGGGGGCGCGGCAGGTCTTGAATGCGAGGCCGCTGAAGGCGCTGCCCGAAGGACGCAGGCGAAATCGATGAAGCTTCCCGTGCAGCCGCCCATCGCCCCCATGCTGGCGCAGTTGTCCCGCGCCATGCCCGATGGGGAAGGCTGGCTCTACGAGCCGAAATGGGACGGATTCCGCGCCCTGGTGTTCTGGGACGGCGACGAGATGCTGCTGCAGAGCCGCGATCGCAAGCCGCTCGGACGGTATTTTCCGGAACTGGAAGCGTCGCTCTGCGAGGTGATGCCGCCGTGCACGGTGCTCGACGGCGAGATCGTGATTGCGGGCCCGGACGGCCTGGATTTTGACGCCTTGCTGATGCGGATTCACCCGGCCGCGTCGCGGGTGAAAATGCTCGCCGCGCAGACGCCGTCCTCGTTCGTGGCGTTCGATTTGCTGGCGGCGGACTCGGAAAATTTAATGGAGGAGCCGCAAGAGGTGCGGCGCCAGCGGCTCGAGCAGGTGCTGGGAAAACCTCGCGCGCCGCTGTACCTCACGCCGATGACGCGCGACCGCGATGAGGCGCTGCGCTGGTTTGAGGCATTCGAGGGGGCCGGCCTGGACGGCGTCATCGCGAAAAGGGCGGCGCAGCGCTACCGTCCCGATGAGCGGGCCATGCTGAAAATCAAGCACCAGCGCACGGCCGAGTGCGTGGTGGGCGGCTTCCGCTGGTATAAAGACGCGAAGGGCACGGCGGTGGGCTCGCTGCTGCTCGGCCTCTACGATTCCGACGGCGTGCTGCACCACGTCGGGCACACGTCCTCGTTCAAGCAGGACGAGAAAAAGAAGCTCGTCTCCGTGCTGGAGCCGTACCGGGACGAAACCGGCGAGGCGTCGTTCGGCCACGGCCGCACGCCAGGAACGCCGAGCCGTTGGACCCAGGGAAAGGATTTATCCTGGGAGTCGCTCCGCCCCGAGCTGGTCTGCGAGGTGGCTTACGATCACTTGCAGGGGGATCGTTTCCGCCACGCGGCCACGTTCTTACGCTGGCGCCCGGACAAGCCGCCTCGCGAGTGCAACTACGATCAGCTCCAGGTGGCGGTGCCCTACGCGCTGCGGGAGATTTTCGGGTAGACCATCACCGCAGCCGCTCAGGGCGAAGGCTGCCACCCGCAACGATTGGCCGTGGCACGGATGATCAGCAGCCGTCCGGTTCGTGCTTTCGCTGTTTACGGCGTCTTCTTCCGCCGGCTCGGCTGCACCCGTGGCGGCTCGCCTTCCATTTTCGGGTAGTTGGGTGGCCACGGCGCGTCGCTCTGGCCCTCGGACTCCTGGCGCTCCGACAATGCCATCAGCGCGTCCAGCGAGCCGACCGCTTCGTCAATTCCCCTGGTAAGATCGCCCACCGCGTCGTAGCGCGCGGGCATGGTGTCGATGGTATAGGCGGCTGGATCCACGGTTTCCACTTCGTCCCAGCGCAGCGGGCATGAGGCGCGCGCGTCGGGCGTCGGGCGGATGGAATACGCCGAGGCCACCGTGCGGTCGCGGGCATTTTGATTGTAGTCCACAAAGACGCCGTGGCGCTCTTCCTTCCACCACGCGGTGGTGGCCAGCGCGGGCGCGCGCCGCTCAATTTCGCGGGCCAGGGCCAGCGCCCCGCGGCGGACCTGCACGAACGTATATTTCGGCTCGACCCGCGCGTTGATGTGGATGCCGCGCGAGCCGGACGTCTTGGGAAATCCGGTGAGCCCGAAATCCCGCAACACCTCGCCCGCGATCAGCGCGACCCGGCGCACGTCGTCCCAGGATGCTTGCGGCGTGGGATCGAGATCCACGCGCAATTCGTCCGGATGATCCACGTCGCTGGTGCGCACCGCCCAGGGATTTAAATCAATGCACCCCAGGTTCACCACCCACACCAGCGCGGCCGGATGATCGACCACCACTTCTTCCGCGAAACGGCCGCTGGGAAACGTGATGATCGCCGTCTTCAGCCACTCGGGACGGTTCTCCGGCGCGCGCTTCTGGTAGAACGGCGGCTTCTCGGCGCCGTCCACGAAGCGCTTCATCACCATCGGCCGGTTGAACACGTTGCGGACCGCGCCCTCGGCCACGTGCAGGAAATAGTTTATCATATCGATCTTGGTGCGTCCCTTGGTTGGAAAAAAGACCTTGTCGGGATTGCTGACGCGGACTTCGCGCCCGCCCACCTCCAGCGTCAGCTCGTTCTTTTTCGCCATCAGGGCCGCGCCAGCACGATCATGTCGACGTGCTCGTTGCGGATGCCAAGCGCCAGCCCGCGCGCGGCGTAGCACCACAGCGCGCGGCCGTCCTCCATCTGCTTGACCTTCGGAGCGGCGCCCAGCGCTTTGACCACCGCGTCCTGCCCCATCCCGAGCGTGGCGTCGCCTACCTTACCGGTGAACGGCTCGCACAGCACCACGAGATGCACTCCGCTGGCGCCCACGAACACCGCGACGCCCTTTTCGTCGTAGCGAAGCACTTCGGTGCCGCTCTCCAGGGCCACGCGGTCGTCGGGCTCGCCCAGTTTCTTGATGACTTCCTCGGCCGAGGCGCCAAAGGTGATGTCGGCCAGGATGGCTTCCGGCCGCACTTCAAGGGCCTGCTGCTGCTGGTTGGGGACGGCGGGCGTGCCGCCCAGGGCGACGAGCCGCTCGCGCGCCTGCTTTGCCCAGAATCCCGCGGCGGAAGCGGCCAGGTATTTTTCGAGCAGCGCCTTTGCCTCTTCGGATTTGCCCTGCTTTTGATAGAGGCCGGACAGGTTGTACATCGCGGGCAGATGTTCGGTGTCAATGGCCAGCACCGCGGTGTAGCCAGCGGCGGCCGCGTCGGACTTTCCGTCGC
>VGFD01000669.1 GCA_016868975.1 Armatimonadota bacterium
CGAGCCCGAGGCGGGTTTGATGGGGACGTCGGCCGTGGTGGGCACCACCATCCCCCACGCGGTGGGGTTCTCCTACGCGCTTCGCTTGCAGAAGTCGAGCGCCATCGTGGCGGTCTTCTTCGGGGACGGCGCCGTGGAAGAGGGAGTGTTTCACGAGAGCCTCAATTTCGCGGCGCTCAAGAAACTGCCCGTGCTCTTCGTGTGCGAGAATAATTTCTACGCCATCCACACGCCGCTGGACCGCCGCCAGGTGGCCGGGGATCTCAGCGAGCGGCTGAAACCCTACGGCATGCAGACCGCTTGCGTGGAGGATAACGACGTCGAAAAAATCTACCAGGAGGCGCGCCGTCTGGTGGACGCCATGCGCGGCAGCGGACAGGGCCCTGCCTTCCTCGAATGCCGCGCCTACCGCTGGCGCGAGCACGTAGGCCCCAACGAGGATTTCCACGTCGGTTACCGCTCTCGCGAGGAATTTCAGCCGTGGCTGGAATCCGACGCGGTCGCTCGGCTGGCCGGCCGGCTGGAAACCGAGGCCCGGAGTGCAATCGAGCGCGAGGTGGAGGCGGAAGTCGCGGCCGCCTTCACCTTTGCGGAGGAATCCCCGCTGCCCTTCCCCGACGAGCTGTACACCGACGTTTTCAAGGAGGCCTGAGCATGGAAGAGCGCCTGCTGACCTACGCGGATGCCTTGCGCGAAGCCACCGAGCAGGAGATGCGCCGCGACGAGTCCGTTGTGGTGATGGGCCTGGGCGTGGACGATTTCCGCGGTATCTACGGCACCACCGTGGGGCTGGTCGACCAGTTCGGGGCGGAGCGCGTGATCGACACGCCGCTCTCCGAGGACGGCATGACCGGCGTGGCCATTGGGATGGCGGTGGCCGGGCTGCGGCCCATCCACGTGCACATCCGCATGGATTTCGTGATGCTGGCCATGAACCAGATTGTCAACATCGCGTCCAAGGCGCGTTACATGTTTGGCGGCGGGGTGTCGGTGCCCATGGTGGTGCGCTCGGTGATCGGCCGTTCCTGGGGGCAGGGGCCACAGCACTCGCAGGGACTGCACGCGCTTTTCATGCACCTTCCCGGGCTCAAGGTGGTGGCGCCCACCACGCCCTACGACGCGAAGGGCTGCCTGATCCAGGCCATCCGCGACGACAATCCGGTGATGTTCGTGGAGCATCGCATGCTTCACTACCTGAAGGGACACGTGCCCGCCGCGCAGTACACGGTGCCCTTCGGGAAGGCGCGCATCCTGGTGCCGGGCAGCGACGTGACCCTGGTGGGCATCTCCTACATGGCGCAGGAATGCCTGCGGGCGCGCGCGCTGCTCGAGCGGCAAGGGATCAGCGCCGAGGTGATCGATCCCATCTCGTTGAGCCCGCTCGACATGGACACCATCACCGCGTCGGTGAAGAAGACCGGGCGCGTGGTGGTGGTGGACAGCGGCTGGACGATGTGCGGCGCCACCGCGGAAATCATCGCCCAGCTCGCGGATCGCCTGCAGGGCGTGCGCGAGTTTCGCCACCGCCGCATGGGATTCGAGCCGGTCCCGTGTCCCACCACCAAAAACCTGGAAAACCTGTATTATCCGAATCCGCAGACCATCGCGACGGCGGGCTATCGACTGGTGCACGGACAGCACTGCGGCTGGGCGCCGGAGTTTGAGGAGTCGCCGGAAATCGTGCAGTTCAAGGGGCCCTTCTAAATGACGCAAGTGCGCAAACGTTATCTGCTGGCCGAGCACACCATCGGCCACGACGACTTGAAGTCGCTGGCCGAGTGGCTGATGACCGATCCGTGGCTCACCCAGGCCGGGCTGGTCCGCGAATTTGAGAAGGTCTACGCCGACTGGCTGGGCGTGCCTTACGCCGTTTTCGTCAACAGCGGATCTTCGGCGAACCTTCTCATGTATTACGCGCTGCTGGCCTCCGAGCGGCTCAAGAACAAGAAGGTCATCGTGCCCGCGGTTTCCTGGGCCACGACCGTCGCGCCGGCCATTCAGTTCGGTTTTGAGCCGGTCATGTGCGAGGCGGATAAGACGCACTGGGGACTCGATCTCGAGCATCTGGAACGGCTTTTGAAGGAGCATGATCCGGGCGCGGTGATCCTGGTGCACGTGCTCGGCGTGCCCAACGACATGGAAGCGGTGGGCCGCTTGCAAAAGCAATACGGCTTCCTGCTGATGGAGGATTCCTGCGCCGGGCAGGGGTCGCGCGTGCACGGCCGCAACATCGGCACGTTCGGCACCTTGAGCAGCTTTTCGTTCTTCTACGGCCACCACATGTCGACCATCGAAGGCGGCATGGTCTGCACGTCGGATCCGGAGCTCCATGACATCCTGCTTCACCTGCGGAGTCACGGCTGGAGCAAGGACGCCACCCCGGAAAACGAGGAGCGCCGCTGGAAGGAGGCCGGCACGCCAGCTTTCAACCGACCGTTCACGTTCTATTATCCGGGCTTCAACGTGCGCTCCAGCGATTTGAACGCGCACATCGGACTCTCGCAGATGAAGAAATTCGATCAGGTGGTTCGGCGGCGCGTGGAGAATCACCGCATCTACCAGCAGCGGTTCCTCGAAGCCGAGGGGGTTTCGTGCCAGCAGAGCCGGGACGCGGAGATCTGCAGCATTTCCTTTGCCGGGCTGGCTTCCTCGCTGGAGCACCGCGACCGCATCGGCGCGGCGCTGCGTGAGAACGGCGTGGAGACTCGGCCGGTGGGCGGCGGTAACATGTCGCGGCAGCCATTCTGGGCGAAGGTGCAGGACACCATCCCCATGCCGATGGCGGATCGCATCCACGAGTGCGCCTTCCAGTTGCCCAACCATCCCGGATTGGAGCCTGAGGACGTCCGCTTTATCTGCGACGTCG
>VGFD01000670.1 GCA_016868975.1 Armatimonadota bacterium
GGGTGTCGTTCTCGAGCGCCTCGTCGCTGATCTGGTGGGCGTCGCCGCGCACTTCGGGCTGCTCGTCCTGCTCGATGAGGTCCATCTCGGGGGATTCCACGGCCGCCGTGGGGGCCGCCGACATTACCGCTCCGATCATCTCCACGAATCCTCGCACTTGACGCCGCTCCTTCCTCGTCCTGAGTTTCAGTCTAGGCGGCGGCGCGGTAGCTCCCTCATGGATCGGCTGCACCCGCGCTGTGCGATGTTACCGTTTTGTTAACGCGATATGAACGGAATGTGAACAAAAAAAATGGAGATCCGCCCCTCTCCCGGTGGACCGGCCCTTCCTCTCAAAGGCGCGGTCCGAGGGGCGCTCTCCCCTGGACAGTCCATCCCTCTCTCCGCAGGGCGATCAAACTCGCCTGGAGAAGTCCTACCCCCGCAGTCTATCAGCCCCCACTGTGGATTTACTGTAGCGCCGCTGCACGGAGCGAGGAAATTGCCTCGCGCACCGACGCAAAGCGGGCGCTCGGTTCGGGCGCGAGCATGCGCATTACCACCGCCTGGACTTGCGGGGACACTCCTCGCAGCGGAGCCGGCGCTTCTCCGCGACGGCGCATGATTTCCGCAACCGTGGCCCCTTCGTGGGGCGGCTTGCCGCTCAGCATCTGGTAGGCCATCACGCCCAGCGCATATTGATCGCTGGCCGGGGTGGCGGCGCCGCCGGCCATGATTTCCGGCGCCATGTAGAGCGGAGTGCCCACGCCGCGCGTGCCGTCCTCGTCCTCGACGAGCGCGGCCAGACCGAAATCGCTCACCTTCACCGCACCGTCCGCGGTCAGGAGGATGTTTTCCGGCTTGAGATCCCGATGAATCACCCCCTGCTCGTGCGCGTGGGAAATTGCCTCGGCCACTTCGCCGAACGTCTTCATGAAATCGGGGAATTTCATGCCCGCCATGCGCTCGCGAAGATTTCCGCCGTCGGCCAGTTCCTCCACCATGAAGAGCGCTTCGCGATCCTGTCCCCAGTCGAGAAAGCGGGCAATGCCGGGATGCCTCAGTCCAGCCAGGATGCGCGCCTGCCGTGCGAAGCGGGCGCGCTCTTTGGCGCCGTGCGCGTGCAGCACCTTGACGGCCACCTCGGCCTCGTCGCCGGACAGCCGTATGCCCAAAAATACCTCGAAAGTGGCGCCGGCGCCCAGCCGCTTTGTCAGGGCGTAGCCGCCCAGCGACGAGTTTTCCCCGATGGCCTCCACCGTCCTCAATTTCTTGGGGGCGCGCCACGCCGTCCAGGCGCCCCAGAGCAGCGCGATCAACGCCGCGCCCGCGACCCACCAGCCCCAGGTCGAGCGGATTTTCTTCAGCTGGATGGGCTTTTGTCCAGGCGGCGGAAACACGCGCCCGGCGCGCAGCGCATATTGCC
Source organism: Armatimonadota bacterium (assembly GCA_016868975.1). Lineage (GTDB taxonomy): Bacteria > Vulcanimicrobiota > Xenobia > RGZZ01 > RGZZ01 > VGFD01. Next base: position 1,406 of record VGFD01000670.1, read on the forward strand.
GTAGCACGCGCGTGGCGCTCTCGTATCCCGGTTTTTCGAAGCGGAACACGTGCTCGGTATTGTCGGTGTGACCCTCCGGAAAATCGATGCCAACCTCCTGGCCGGAGAGCCCCAGCGCCCGCTCACCGTCGTACACCATTGCCTCGGGGGGATCCGTGCGAAACACGATGCGCAGGGCATTGGGCGCCGCCGGCGCCGGAGCGTCCTTCGCCAGCGGGCTTTGGCCCCAAACGGGACCGACCAGCAGGAGCATGCACAGTAAGACGTGGATTGATCCAACATGCGAACGCTTCTCCTGCTTCTGCTGCTCCTCACGGCCGCGGCCCACGCCTGGGAGCCAGACCAGCGCGACGCGGCGACAGTCACCTTCCACACCTTTCCCAGCGGCGCTACGGTGAGCATAATAGGGCTCCGCAAGAACACCCTGGGCCTGTCGGGCACTCCAGTTACCGTGAACGTGCCGACGCGCGAGGACGCAACCCTGCGCGCGCGCTTCGAGCTGGAGGGCTACCGTCCGTTCGACGTGGACGTCCGAGCCGAGGATCTCCGCAGGGGCCGCCTCCCCCTTGAGGGCTCCTATTCGCTGACCCCCGACGGCCTGTTCGGCCCCGCCGGGCTCTTCGTCAAGCGCTATCCCTACGTGCCGCTCGCGCTCATCGCGCTCATCGCCTGGACCATCCCCCGCCAGCGCCGCATGCTCAAGCTGCGCTCCGTCGCGAAGGATCCCGACGACCCCAACGTCGGGAAGGTGCTGCACAACTGGCTTTTCACCCGACGCCTGGGCAGCGGCGGAAACGCCACCGTGTACGAAGCCATCCCGGCGAGCACGCTCGACTTCTCGAAAGCCACCGCGGTAAAGGTCATGCGCGCCGACGCGGTCGACGAGGAATTTCTTCGCCGCTTCGCCCGCGAATTTCACATCTGCAAGTCCCTCCACCATCCCGGCATCGTGCGCGTGCTCGACTGGCAGGACGGGGATCCCATGTGCATCGAGATGGAGCTGGTGCGCGGACGGACGCTGCGCTCCTTCATCGTGCCCGGCGGCATGCCGCTCGACGAGACCGTCAAATTGCTGCGGCCCATCGCCGAGGCGGTCGACTACGCGCACATGAAAAAAATCGTTCACAACGACCTCAAGCCCGGCAATATCCTGGTCACCGACGACCTCACCATCCGCGTGCTCGATTTTGGGGTCGCCACCGGCGCGCAGCACACCCGGCTCACCGCCACCGGCGACGCCCTGGGCACGCCCGGCTACATGGCGCCGGAGCAGTTCGACGGCATCCGCAACGAGCCGCGCAGCGATCAATACGCGTTCGGCGTCATCGTGTTCGAGATGCTCACCGGAGAGCGTCCTTTCGACACCAGCGACGCCATGCGCTGCATGGCCGACACGCTGAATACGCCGCCTCCGCGCATCGTGAATATTCCAGACCCGGTCGCCGACGCCGTGGACC
>VGFD01000671.1 GCA_016868975.1 Armatimonadota bacterium
GGACTGCTGGCCACCTTTTCCACCATGCGCACCCTGCGACTGGTGGCCGCCGCCTCCGACGAGCGCGCCCGGCGCGAGCGGCTCAACCGCTATTTTTCTCCGGAAGTGGCCCGCGTGCTGGAGAGCGCCGGCGGAGACGGCGCGCCCGGCGAGCGCCGCGAAGTGACCGTGCTGTTCGTCGACATCCGCGGATTTACCGCGATGAGCGAGGGGATGAGCGGCGAGCAGGCGGTCGGCACCCTCAACGAGTGCTTCGGGCGGCTCGTGCCGAAGATATTCGAGCACGGCGGCACCCTGGACAAATATATCGGCGACGGATTGATGGCCTATTTCGGCGCGCCCATCGCCCAGGAAGATCACGCCCTGCGCGCCGTGCAGGCGGCCCTGGCCATGCTCGACGAAAACCGCCACCTCAACGAGGAGCGCGCCGCGCGCGGCGAACCGCCCTTGCGGATCGGAGTGGGCATTCACACCGGGCCGGCCGTGGTGGGAGATATGGGCGCCGAATCGCGGCGCGATTACACGGCCATCGGCGATACCGTCAATCTCGCGTCGCGGCTGGAGTCATTGACCAAGGAGACGGGGACCTCGATCCTGGTGTCCGGCTCCACCCGGGCGCTGGCGGGAGACGGAATTGCCTTTCGCGAGATGCCGCCGCAGGCGGTGCGGGGGAAGCAGGCGCCGGTCGAAGTGTTCTCGCTCGACCCACCTCGATAGCGCGGGCGCAATGGCACCATGCCCACTCTCATGGGTTTCCGGACTCCGACCTTGGACAGGAATTTTCGACGACATTCGGCCGTGGACGCTCGACCGCCACCGACGCTACACTGTTGACACAGGCACCGGGAGAGTAAGGAACGTCATGTCATGCACACAAGCCGATGGGTGTTGCTTATCGTCTTCTTGCTGCTCGCCGCATGGGGGGGCGGCGCCGCGCCGGGAGGCACGGAATGCCCGGCCGGATACACGGTCACCTTCACCAGAGCCACCGAATTCGGAGTGGACGTATCGATCCGCAACCAGGCCAGCCAGCCGGTCAAGCGATGGCGGCTGGAATTCGACTACGCCGCGGCCATCACCAGCATCTGGAACGCCCGCGTGGTCTCGCGCCGCGGGATGCGCTACACCGTCGAGGGCGAATCCTGGAATTGTGAACTGCCCGGCAACGGCGGCGTGTCCTTCGGCTTCAACTGCGCGCCGCCGCGCCGCTCAACCGGCGGACTGGTGGACAGCCACCTCCTCGGTGACCTGCGAGCGGATCGGCGGCCGCACCGTGCAGCCCGCGAGGCGCCTGGGGAATAATGGCCGAACTTCGCGCTAAATCCGCCCCCGCGCCAGGGCCGCGTCCGCCACGCGCAGGCGCTCGCTCAAGACGCGAATGACCTCCAGGAGGATCCTGGGATGGCGCGTCCCCACCCGCAGGAACGGCTCGCGCGCCAGCGCCAGCAGGATGGTGTCCTTCACCGCCGTCGCGGTGGCCGAGCGTGGCGCGCCGTCGAACAGGGCCATCTCGCCAAAGTACTGGCGAGGTCCGAGGGTGGCGATGCGCAGCACCTTACCCTCATCGTCCGCCTGATCGATGCCCACCTCGCCGTCCACCAGGACGTAAAGCGCATCCCCCTTTTCGCCCTGCAAGAAGAAGGTTTCCCCCGCCTTGTACTGCTGGAGGATCAGGTCGTCGGCCAACTGCCCCAGTTCCTCCAGGGCCACCCCCTGGAAGGTCGCGATAGAGCGCAGGAACATCAACTTCTCCACCGCGCTCACCTCGCCGGCTTCAACCACCGGCGAAGGCGGCGCGCCGGGCAGGGGCAGCACGACCTCCATGGCCGGGAGCCGGTCCACCTCGTGGCCCCCGTGCACCTTCAGCCACTCGGCGCGGGCCTCGTCCAGGCGCCGCTCCAGCCCGATGGACATCACCGCGGTCACCAGGAGCGCGCCCAGGATGATCCCCAGCGAGATCTCGGTGGGCAGTTTGTAAAAGGGGGCCGCCAGCATCTTCAAGCCCACGAAGGACAGAATAAAACACAGGCCCTGCTTCATGAAGTGGAAGCGCAGGACCGCGTCCGCCAGCACGAAGTACAGCGCACGCAGGCCCAGAATGGCGAACACGTTGGAGGTGTAAACCACGAAGGGATCCGTCGTGATGGCCAGCACCGCCGGGATGGAGTCCACCGCGAAGATCACGTCCGTGGTCTCCACCACGATGAGCACCATCATCAACGGCGTCGCCATCAGGGTCCCGCCCACCCGGGTGAGGAACTTCTGGCCGTCGTACTCCTTCGTGAAGCGCAACTGGCGCTGCGCGAAGCGCACCACCGCGTTGTTGCCGGGCTCGTCGTCCTCGTCCTCCGGACGGAGCAACTTGATGCCCGTCCACACCAGGAAGGCGCCCATCACGTAGGTCACCCAGTGGAAGTGATTGATCAACTCCACACCCACGCCGATGAAGACGCCGCGCGTGATCAGCGCCCCCAGGATTCCCCAGAACAGCACCCGATGCTGGTAGGCCGCCGGTACCCGGAAATACGTGAAGATGACCGAGATAACAAAAAGATTATCCACCGAGAGCGACTTCTCAAGGATGAAGCCGGTCAGGAACTGGGTGGCCGGCTCTTTCCCCTGCATGTAGTACACCCACGCGTTGAAAAGCAGCGCAAGCGCGATCCAGAAAATGCTCCAGCGCACCGCCTCGCGCATGGTGATGACATGGGCGCGGCGATGAAACACGCCCAGGTCGAGCACCAGCAGGGAAACCACGACCACGGCAAAGACCAGCCAGCCGGTGGTGATTGGAATCTGATCCTCCCTCTCGAAGTCCCGCCTTCCTCGAGTTAGGCGCGGGGGGAAGGGATCCTGCGTG
>VGFD01000672.1 GCA_016868975.1 Armatimonadota bacterium
CATTTCCATGCGGGAGACCATCCGCCTGTTGCTCCGCCAGTCGCGGGGGTTCTGGCTGGTCAACATGGTCAATTTTGGGGATGGGATCGCGTATTTTGGGATTCTCAACCTCCTGACCCGCTTCCTGGGCACGGATCTGGGGATGACCGACCACGTGACCTCGCTGAGCGTGTCCGCGTTCACCGGCCTGGTGACCCTTACCATGTTCGGCGGCGGCTTTGTTTCTGATTTTCTCGGAGTGCGGCGCGCCATCACGCTTTCGCTGGTGCTGCTGCTCATCGGGCGGATTATTCTTCCCGAGTCGCGCGCGCTGGGTGACATGCGCGAGGAAGCGGCATGGCTCTCGCTGTTTTTCATGGCGATCGGATCCGGAATCTTGCAGCCCGCGCTGTATGCCGGGACCAAGGAGTACACCGACGCGCGCACCAACACGATTGCCTACAGCCTCTTGTATGCGATCATGAACCTGGGCATTGCCGCGGAGGCGTTCGTGTCGCCGTGGATCCGCACGGGCGAGGTTATCGTGCGGATCGGCGGTTTGGAGATTCACGGGCTGAACCAGGGCATCGGCGGGGTTTTCTGGTTCTGCGCCATCATTACCGCGCTGATGCTGGTGGTGCACCTGTTGACGTTCACCCGGCGCGTGGAACAAACCGAGCGCCTCGTCGAGGAAGCCCCGCCGGAAGATCCCAAGACGATGCGCGAACGGCTTGCCGAGCTGCCGTTTCTCGACGTCCGCTTCATGTATTTCATCTTCATCTTGCTTCCCGTGCGCACGCTGTTCGCGCACCAGTGGATGACGGTGCCCGACTACGTGTTCCGCTCGTTTCCCACCGAAGTGAACGCGCGCTTTGAGTGGCTCATGATGATCAACCCGCTCATCGTGGCCGTGGGCGTGCCCGTCGTGGCGGCGCTCACGCGGCACGCCCGGGTGGTCGATATGATGATCGCGGGAACCGCGGTCAGCGCGATCAGCACGTTCTTGCTGGTGCCCAGCCCGGACGTCTCGATGCTGATCACCTACATGATCGTGTTCTCGATCGGCGAGGCGCTGTGGGGCTCGCGCTTTTTTGAATACGTGGCCGATCTTGCGCCGCCTGGCAAGGTGGGCGCCTACATGGGGCTGGCCGGCATCCCGTGGTTCCTGGCGAAAACGACGACCGGCATGTATTCCGGCCTGATGCTCGAACGCTACATCCCCAAGACCGGCGTGCAGGATCCCGGGACGCTGTGGTTGATTTACGCGGTATTTTCCTGCATAACCCCGATTGGACTCATCCTGGCGCGCCGATGGATCCTTGCGCAGCAGCAGCGGGCGGGCGAATGAGGCACGGGGCGGTCGTCCGCGCCGATGGGTCATGAGCCGCGGGCGTGTGGGCGCGCCGCTGGTCCTGCTGCTGGCCGCGACGCTTGCCTTCGCGCTCGTGCTGATGGGAACCATTTTCCGTCCCGCGGTGCCGCCGACACCGACCACCGCCCCGCTTGGCGTGGCGCCGTATCGTCCCCGAATTTCCGCGAGCGCTGAGGTTGGCAAGGCACGGACGCTCTACGAGACGGGCCGCTACCGTGAAGCCATCACTGCGCTGGACGAGGTGCTCAAGCGCGTGCCGGAAGACGGGTACGCGCACGTTCTTCGGGAAAATGCCACGATACGGTCGCGGGGCGGGACGTATTTCACGCTCCCGTTCGTCACCTCGATGAGCGGGGTTGACCAGGAGGAAAGCCTGTCCGATCTGCAAGGAATTGCGCTTGCCCAGGAGGCCGCGAACGCGCGCGGGGGAGTGCGCGGAAATCGCATCGTCGTGGACTGCTACGACGACCGCTCGGACACCGCCCAGTGCCTGAGAATTGCCGAGAGTCTGCTGCGCGATCCGAAAACGGTCGTGGTGCTCGGGCCCCTGAACAGCCAGCGCACGCTGGCGCTGGCGCCGCTCTTCAACGCGGCGCGGGTGAGCCTGGTGGCGCCGGCCGTGTCCTCGCGCAAGGTGTGGGAGGCCGGGCCGTACGTATTTTCCGCGTCCGAGTCGCGGGTGCCCCGGGTCCAGGCGCTGGCTCGCTATGCGATTCGAGCCGGACATCGCAAGATCGTGGCGCTCAAGGACACGACCAGCCAGGTTTCCCACGAGATGGTCGATCTGTTCGAGCAAGAAATCAAGGCCGCCGGCGGCACGGTGGCAGCGCTTCCCTTCGAGCGCGAGGAGAAGTATTTCGCCGGCCAGGTGGCGACCATTGCCGAAATGAAGCCGGATTTGATCTTTTTTGCCGACTACCGCGGCGCGCCGCTGGGCCGCTTCGCCCAGCGACTGCGGCGGGAGGGTCTGCAAACGCCCATCTGCGCACAGTCGACGTGCATGGAGCGGCATCTGGTCGACGTGGGCGGCGCGGCGGTCAATGGCGTGGTCTTGTCGGAGTGTTTTCATCCGGAACTGGGCAGCGCGCTGACCCGCCGCTACGTGGCGGATTTCCACAAGAGGTTCGGCGACGTGACGCCAACCTACCCGTCCGCGCAGAATTACGATGCGTTCATGGCGGTGGTCGAAGGACTCAACGCGGCGAGCGAGCGCGCTTCCTTGATGGCGTACCTGCGAGGACGCGCGGCTTTCGAAGGGGTCAGCGGCCGCTTCGCCCTGGGCCGCTGCCTGGACGCGCGGCCGGTCTGGCTGATCGAGGTGAGCGAGGGCCGCTACCGCCTGCTGCCCGGCGGACCGGCGGGGGCCGCCGAGCCGTAAGCGCAAGCCGCGGGCCGACGTCGTGGGGCGGGGGTGGCACGTGCCTGCCACGCTACTGTGCGCGGTGTCCGTCGGTGACACGCTACTGTGTGTGGTGTCCGTCGGTGACACGCTACTGTGTGTGGTGTCC
>VGFD01000673.1 GCA_016868975.1 Armatimonadota bacterium
GACCGTTGCGCTGCTTCTTGTACTCGTCGGGCAGCCATCCCATGTTGCCCACGCGGCCCAGCGAGGTCATGAAGAGGTCGCCTTCGATGACGAACTCCGAGCCCTCGATGGGGACCGGCGCGCGGCGCCCCGACTTGTCGCGATCCCCGAGCTTGTTGCGGACGCACTTGAGGCCGACGCCGCGGTTGCCTTCCTTCACAATCTCCAGCGGGGACACCAGGAACTCGATGACCACGCCTTCCTCGATGGCGTCCTCGACTTCCAGGTGGGAGGCGGGCATCTCCGAGCGCGTGCGGCGGTACGTGATGATCGCCTCCGAGCCGAGCCGCAGCGCGGTGCGCGCGCAGTCAGTGGAGGTCGATCCGCCGCCCACGATGATCACTTTCTTGCCGGGGTGATAGTCGTAGCCCAGCTTCACGGCCTCCAGCCAGGGCTCGCCCTCGGCCACGTTCTCGGCGTCCTCCCCGGGGATCCCCAGCTTGATGGGCCTGGTGGCGCCGGCCGCCACGACGATCGCGTCATACTTGCCGCGCAGCTCGTCCATCGTGACGTCCTTGCCGACCTTCGTGTTGTAGAACACCTGCAAGCGCCCGGTCTCCATCACCGCGGCCACCTCGCGCTGCCACACTTCGTCGGCGAGGCGGAAGCGGGGGATCGTGAGGCTGACGTAGCCCATCGGAATCGGCTTCATCTCGTAGACGTCCACGAGGATGCCTTCCATGATCAACTCGAGCGCCACCTGAATGCCGGCCGGGCCGGACCCGATGACCGCCGCCTTCTTGCCGATGAGCGGCTTCATCTCCCTGGAATAATAGTAGCGCTCAGCCGGGGGCAGCTCTTGCTCGTAGTCGTCATAGAACCGCTTGATGCGTCGGATCGCGATAGGCTCTGGACCCGCGATGCCGCGCGTGCAAAGATCCTCGCAGGGGGCCGGACACACGCGGCCCAGCGTTCCCAGGAATGGATAGGTGCGCTTGAGGGTCCACAGGCCCTGCTTGAACTTCTCCTCGCCGGCGAGGCTGACGTAGCCGCGCGCGTCGGTGTGCGCGGGACATCCCTGGATGCACGGCGCGAACTGCGTGCCCGCGTAAAAGTCGGTCTTGCTCCTGGTGGTCTCGGCATCGAAAAAGTCCACCATGCGCAGCACGCCGCGGGAGCGCTCGGGGAGGTAGTTGTGGCCTGCCTCGCGGTTGCGGGTGGTCTGCGAGGCTTCCTTCTTTTCGAGCGGATACTGCAGGGTGACCGGCGGCTTGACGAAGTTCGTCAGCGTGACTTTCATGCCGGTCAGGAGACTGCCAAAGCCTTTGAAAAAACTGCTGCTGCTCACTTGTGTGCTCCAGGGGACGGACTTGTTCCGAATTTCACAATTTCATTTCGAGGCGCGTGGATCCCTCTTCACGCCAGCGGTGTTCCGTCACCCGCCGCCAGCGCCTGCTCGTACACGTGGACGGCCACGGAGAGGTCCTCGAGCGCCACGCCCTGGGACTCGAACAGCGTGACCTGCTCGGGGGACGTTCGGCCGGGCGCCTTCCCGGCCACGACGTCCGCAAGGCTGGCGAAGCGGTCCCAGGAGATCTTTCCCGCCTTCACGAGCGGGATGACGTCGCCCGCCTCGGCCATCGCCTGGGGGATGTTGTCGGCCACCAGCACGTGGGCCCGCAGGACGGCGTCCTCGTCCAGCTCCTGGCGGTTCTCGGCGTTGGAGCCGGCCCCGTTGACGTGGACGCCGTCGAACAGCCAGCGGCCTTGGAGCACCGGCGTGCGCGAGGTCGTGATGGTGGTGACGACGTGGGCGCCCCGCACGGCTTCCTCGGCGGTGGCCACCGGCTTGAGGATGGCTTTCACGCGGGGGGCCATCTCCTCACAGAATCGGGTGGCGTTTATCAGGCTGCGGCTGGCCACGCGAATCTCGGTGAGGGGACGGGCGGCGGCGAGCGCCTCCACCTGTGAGCGCGCCTGCCATCCGCTGCCGATGAGCGCGCCGACCGTGGCGTCCTCGCGGGCCAGGATGCGGGTGGCAAGGCCGCTCGCCGCGCCGGTGCGGATCTGGCCGAGCAGATCAGCCTCCAGGTGGGCCAGCAGCGTGCCCTCGCGCTGGCTGAACAGGAGCACGCAGAAGGATGCACGCTGGCGCGTGGTCACGTAGGCCTTCAGGCCGAGCACGCCTCTCCCTGAGAGCGTCCCGGGCAAAACGTGCATCATCGCGCCTTCCGTCCTCATGCGCACTCGGGGAGCGGTCTCCCCCTGGCCGGCGGCTTCGGCGCGGAAGGCGGCTTCGAGCACGTCCATCGCCGCGGGGACGGTGAGGTGCTTCGCAACGTCGGCAGCGGAGAGGTAAAGTGGAGCCATGCGGGGAGGATACCACCCGAGTGACAGATCCGCAAGGTGGCACTCGGGCCGCGGACGCGGGAGTCGGGTTCACGGCTGGGCCCGACCGCGCGGGAGTCGGGGTCACCGCTGGGCCCGACAACACGGGAGTCGGGTTCACCGCCGGGCCCGACAACACGGGAGTCGGGTGCACCGCTGGGCCCGACCGCGGTTGAACGGGCCGTGAGGGCGGCCGTTGTGGGAAAAAATCGTGCTTGACGGGGTCTTGGACTTGTGGGAATATGGTAGAAGTCTCTGCGCGATCCAGCATTTCAGGTGATTTTCAGGGCTGGTTGTTAACATCCAGACGAGATCAGCGGCGGGCTGGCCGCTACCAGGATCCACGGGGAGTCCCCAGGACCCCTGAAGACGGAGGAAGTATCGATGGACGGCCTCAACCAGACGAACACGGCGATTCCCCAGACTCGCACCCCGCTGGCCGCTTCGCCTCCGCCGCCGCAGGCCGCCCCTCCCC
>VGFD01000674.1 GCA_016868975.1 Armatimonadota bacterium
CGCGTCTCGGCGCGCCTGAACGAATCCGCCGGAACAGCCGTGGCGCGCGCCCACCACGGCTCGATAAACCACGAACTGCGCCGCGCCATCGAGGAGGACCTCAAGGCCGGCCGTCTCCCCGCGGTGGTGGCCACCTCCAGCCTGGAGCTGGGCATCGACATGGGCGACGTGGATCTCGTGGTGCAGATCGAGTCCCCGCCCTCGGTGGCCTCCGGCTTGCAGCGCATCGGGCGCGCGGGCCACCAGGTGGGCGCGGTCAGCCGCGGCGTGCTCCTTCCCAGGTGGCGCGGGGATCTCGTCGAGTGCGCCGTCGTCGTGGAGCGGATGCGGAACGGCGAGATCGAGCCGCTGCGCTATCCCCGCAACCCGCTCGACGTGCTCGCGCAGCACGTCGTCTCGATGGCCGCGATGGACGAGTGGACCGTCGCCGCGCTCGGCGAGCTGGTGCGCGGCGCGGCGCCTTTCGCCACGCTTCCCCAGCCCGCGCTGGAGTCGGTGCTGGACATGCTGAGCGGCCGCTATCCCAGCGACGAGTTCGCCGAGCTGCGCCCCCGCCTCAACTGGGATCGGGTGAGCAACGTCCTGAGCGGCCGAAGCAACGCGCAGCGGCTGGCGGTGACCGGCGGCGGCACCATCCCCGATCGCGGGCTGTTCGGCGTTTTCCTCGTGGGGGGCGCCGAAGGCGACTCCCCCTGGATCCGATCCGGGCAAAAACAGACCCGCGTCGGCGAGCTCGACGAGGAAATGGTGTACGAGAGCCGCCGCGGCGACGTCATCGTGCTGGGCGCCTCCTCCTGGCGCATCGAGGACATCACCCACGACCGGGTCCTGGTCACCCCCGCGCCCGGCGTGTCCGGCAAGACGCCGTTCTGGCACGGGGACGCGCCCGGGCGCCCGCTCGCCCTGGGCCGCGCGCACGGCGCCTTCCTGCGGGAGATCGGCGATGACCGCGCGCGGCTCCTCAACGCGGGGCTCGACGAGCGCGCCGCCGACAGCCTGCTCGGCTACCTGGCGGAGCAACGCGCCGCGGTGAGCGTCCTGCCCGACGACCGCACCATCGTGATGGAGCGCTTCCCCGACGCGGTGGGCGACTGGCGGGTGTGCATCCACTCGCCGTTCGGCGCGCAGGTGCACGCGCCGTGGGCCATGGCCATCGCCGCGCGCATCCACCAGCAGCTCGGGGTGGACGTGCAGACGATGCACACCGACGACGGCATCATCGTGCGGCTCCCCGAATCCGACACGACGCCGGCGGCCGACCTGATGCTCTTCGACCCCGACGAGATCGAGCCGCTGGTGACCGCCCACCTCGGGGGCTCATCCCTCTTCGCCAGCCGCTTCCGCGAGTGCGCCGGGCGCGCGCTGCTGCTTGGGCGAAGGCAGCCGGGCAAGCGCACGCCGCTCTGGCAGCAGCGCCAGAAATCCGCCAGCCTGCTGCAGGTGGCGGCCGGCTACGGGTCGTTCCCCATCGTGCTGGAAACCATGCGCGAGTGCCTGCAGGACGTGTTTGACGTGCCCGGCCTGCGCGGCCTGATGGCCGACATCCGCGCCCGCGCCGTGCGGGTGGTGGTTGTCCAGACCGAGCGCGCGTCGCCCTTCGCCAGCGCGCTCCTGTTCAACTACCTGGGCGCTTTCATCTACGAGGGGGACGCGCCGCTGGCCGAGCGCCGCGCGCAGGCGCTGTCCATCGACACGGCGCTGCTCTCCGAGCTGATGGGACAGGCCGAGCTGCGCGAAATCCTCAACGCCGACGCAATGCACGAAGTGGAGGCGTCGCTCCAGAAGCGCACGCCCGAGCGCCGCCTGCGCGACGCGGACGACGTGCACGACGCCCTGCGCGTGCTCGGGGATCTCTCCACCGCCGAGATCGAATCCCGCGGCGACGGGCTCGAGCAGGGGGCGTCCGGTTCTGAACAGCCTGTTTCCACGGGTTTGATCGCCGGGGCGTGGCCCGTGCTCGAGCGGCAGCGGCGGATCATCCCCGTGCGGGTCGCCGGCGAAGCGCGCTGGATCGCCGTGGAGGACGCCGGGCGGTATCGCGACGCGCTCGGCGTGCCGCTTCCCGGCTGGGTCCCCGCCGTGTTTCTGGAGCCCGTCCCCACGGCGGTGAGGGATCTGGTGGCCCGCTACGCCCGCACCCACGGCCCCTTCGTCCCCGCGGACGTGGCCCGGCGCCTGGGCCTGAGCACCACCGCAGTGGGCGACGCCCTGCACGCCCTGGAGCGCGCGGGGAAGGTCGTGCGCGGCGAGTTCCGCCCTGGAGGCCAGGGTGTCGAGTGGTGCGACCAGGACGTGCTGCGCGCGCTGCGCCGCCGCTCGCTGGCCCGGCTGCGCAAGGAGGTGGAAGCCGTGCCCCGGCAGGTGCTGGCCCGCTTCCTGCCCGCCTGGCAGGGCGTCGGGGCGCGGGGCGCGGACGCGGTGCTGCGGGCGGTCGTGCAACTGCAGGGCGCGCCCCTGCCGGCGAGCGCCCTGGAGACGCTCATCCTCCCCGCGAGGGCGGCCGACTACCACCCGGCCATGCTCGACGACCTGTGCGCGTCCGGGGACGTCGTGTGGGCGGGCGCTGGCGAAGGCTGGATCTCGCTGTACCTAGCCGAGGACGTGGCGCTGCTACGGCCGCCGCCCGCCGCCGAGGCGCTTTCCGAATCGGCGCGGCAGGCCGCGGCGGCACTGCAAGACGCGGGCGCGCTTTTCTTCCGCCAGATAGCAGAGCGAGTGCACGCGGTGGTCGACACGAAACTGCTCGAAGCCCTCTGGGATCTGGTCTGGGCTGGCCTGGTCACGAACGACACCATTCACTGCCTGCGGGCGTGGCTGGGCGCCCCGCTCGCTCCAGGGAA
>VGFD01000675.1 GCA_016868975.1 Armatimonadota bacterium
AGGCGCGCGTCGATTCCTTTTTCGAGCGGCTGCGAATCAACTTGCTGCTGATTTTACAGATCATCGTAATCGTGCTGGTTGTTTTTGCGCTCGCGCGGCCGTTCCTGAAAACCCAGGGATCGCTGCCCCGGGAAGTCGTGCTGGTGATTGATGCGTCCGCCAGCATGCAGGCACAGGAAGGCGGGCGCACGCGATTTGAAGCGGCCCGCGAGCGGGCGCTGAAAATCGTGCGGGCCGCGCCGCCCGGCACGCGCTTCATGGTGGTGGCCGCCACCGCCCGCGCGCAGGTGGCGTCTCCCATGAGCGCGGACCGCCAGGCCACGCTGGACGCCCTGACCCGTCTTGTGGCCCTCGACACGCGGACGGATTTACAGCCGGCCCTCATCCTTGGATTGTCCACCATCCGCGGACACGGCGACGCGCAGGTATTCGTCCTGACCGATCGGGATCGCGCTTCACTACTAAGTGGGGGGGACCTTGACCGCGTGCACTACGTCCCCCTCGGCGCCGCCGCGCGGAACGTCGCCGTCACCGCGTTTGAGCCGCGCGCCGCGGGTCCAGGGAAATTCGAGGTATTCGCCTCGGTGAGCAGTTTCTCCAAGAGCCCGGAAAGTGGCTTCCTCGAGCTCTGGCAGGGCGGCCGCATGGTGGACGCGCGCGAAGTGCGCGTGGCGCCCGGCCGCGAGGCGTCGTTCGTATTCCAGGCGGACGCGCGCGGCGGGGACACGCTGGAGGCGCGCCTGGAATTGCCCGACGACCTCGCGGTGGACAACCGCGCGTGGTGCGTGCTGCCCGGCGCGAGCAATCCCCGCGTGCTCCTGGTCACCCGCGGCAACCCGTTTCTGGAGCGCGCGCTCACTCTGCTGGCGGGCAGTGGGCTGCGGATTTTCAAGGTCGCGCCGAACAATTATCCCGGCAGCGACGGATACGCGGTCACCATCTGGGACGGCGTGCTGCCGCCCGCATCCGCGCGGGGAAATCACCTCGTCCTCAACCCGCCGGCCGGCGAGGGGATTGCCTCGCTGGGGGAAGAGCGCAAAGGCCCCTTCACCGTGCGGACCGAGCCCCATCCGATTTTCCGCTACGTGGACATGGGGCTGGTGAGCGTGGGGCAGGCGCGCGCGCTGAAGCTTCCCGAGTTTGGCAAGGTGGTCGCCAGCAGCGGGGACGTCGGACTCATCGCGGTCATGGAGCGGACCAGTGGCGCGCCGATGAAGGCGGTGGTCGTCGCGTTCGATCCGTACCGCAGCGATTTTCCGCTGTCCCCGTCATTCCCGATCTTCATCGCGAACGCGCTCGCCTGGCTGGGGGGAAATTCGACGCCCGCGGCGGCTGGCGTCCGCGTGGAGGATCCGATTCCCTACGAAATTCTGGGGCGCCTGGGAAAAATAAAGGTCGTTGGGCCGTCCGGGCCTCCGCGGGAGGAAAACGTCACCAGCCTGTCCGCCGCGTTCAACCAGACCGCGCGCGAGGGAGTCTACCGCCTGGAGGCCGACGGCGCGGCCCGCAGCGTGGCCGTCAACCTGCTTGACGCCGAAGAGTCCGCGCTGAAGCCGCCGCAGTCTCCGGAAACGCCGCCGCGCGCGGCGCACGGTGGAAACACCCGGCCGTTCTCCCGGGAAATCTGGTGGGAGTTATTGCTGGCGGCGCTCCTCGTGATGCTGCTCGAGTGGTACGCGTACCACAAACGAGTGTAAGCCGTGCCCACCTGGATGCCGGCGCTCGAATTTTCCCGGCCCGCGGCGCTGCTGCTGCTTGGTCTGCTTATTCCGGTCATCTGGTGGGCGCGCCACAGCAGCGCGGGACTGCCGCGGATGCGGGCCAGGCTCTCGCTGGTGCTGCGCTGCCTGATTATTGTACTCCTGGTGCTCGCTCTGGCCGGCCTTCGCCTGATGGTCCCCAGCGAGCAGGTGAGCACGATTTTCCTGGTGGACGCCTCGCTCTCCGCCAGCGACACGCAGCAATCCTGGGCACGCAATTTCGTTGCGGACGCGATCAAAGGGATGGCGCCCGGCGACGAGGCGGGCGTCGTGCTTTTCGGCGGCGACGCATGGTTTGAGCGCGGCATGGGCGAATTGAGCGCGCGCAACGCGGCCGATCCGCTGCCGCCCTTCGCCAGCGCGGTGACCCGCGACTACACGGATATCTCACGCGGGCTGCTGCTCGCCCAGGGCGCGTTCGGCGAGGGCGGTCGGCGGCGCATCGTGCTCCTTTCGGACGGCAACGAAAACGTCGGGGACGCGGCACGCGAAGCCGGGCTGGCCGCCGAGCGGGGCATTCCGGTGTGGACCGTTCCCTACCCCGCGCGCGCCGCCTCGGACGCGCTGGTGGACGGCGTGGAAGTCCCTGACGTGCCGCGCAAGGACGAGCCCTTTGACCTGCGCGTCCACGTGCGCTCATCCATGGCCGGACCGGCTGTTCTGGTGCTCGAGCGCAACGGCGTGCACCTGGGCCGCATTCCCGTGGAGCTGCACCAGGGCGACAACGTTTTTTTCATTCCCCAGACGCTCCCCCGCGCCGGCGCCTTCACCTGGCAGGTGCGCGTGGAGGCGGAGGGCGACGCAAATCCCCGCAACAACACCGCCGGCGCCGTGGCTTTCGTGCGCGGGCGGGCGCGCGTGCTGTACGTGTACGGCGGGGCAGAAGGGCCGGGCTTCGTGCCCGGGATGCTGAAAGCGCAGGGCGTGGAAGTCGAGGCCGTGACACCGCGGCACCTTCCCCTGAGCCTCGCGGAGCTGCAGGATTATGCGGCGATTATTTTCTCCAACGTGTCCGCCGTGGAGATTTCCGAGGAGCAGATGCGCATGCTGGCCGCGCACGCGCGTGACATGGGCGG
>VGFD01000676.1 GCA_016868975.1 Armatimonadota bacterium
GCATGAGGAATTCCTCAATGCCAGCGCATGCGCGAGCGCGTCCTCGGTGCGGCCGGCCACCGTGAGCGGCAGTACGATCCTGCACCATTCGTCGGCGAAAGGCGGAATGACCGCCATGATTTCCAGAGCGCGGTCCACCTCGCCCGCGGCAATCATCCACCGGGCGATCCCGGCAATCTGCCATGAAAGCCCACTTTCAGCCGATGCGGAAACAAGGGTTTCTTCCAGCACGTTTAGCGCAGTGCCGCGCATTCCGAGCACGAGAACCATCCCGGCATTGAGAAGCCGAAACTCGACCCATGCGCCATCCACCGGGCCGTTGCCAAGCACGGTGGACATGGTCTGCGCGCGCTCCTTCGAAACAACGCGATCTCCGCTATCAAACGCGACGATGGCTTCATCAAGCAGCCGTGCCGCGGAGTTGATAGACTCTCGCTCATAGCCAGAGCCGTGGGTTCCTCCGTAAATTACGCGCGCGGCGGTCTGGGGCTGCTTGCCGTCGCGCGATTGCAAGCGAGCCATGAGAGCATTCTGTGCCCGATCCACCTGCCTGCCGTTGCCGCGAAACGACCTCAGGCAGCCGGCGGCATATGACCGAAGCGAGCGGTCCTCGACGGCCTGGGCAGCACATTCGGCCGTACTAAAGTCATTGTGACGCGAGAAGTGGACCGCCATTGGCAACAGCGCATAGTCTTGCAGGTATCTAAAGCTATCCATGCCCAGAGGCCTGCCGATTGTCTGGAGCGCGTCCGCCCATTTCCCATTGCGGGCCATGCACCAGGCGACCTCTGAATACGCGCCAACCGCCACGTCTTCGTCGGCAATGTGCCTGCAGTGCTCCAACAACACGTAAGCGGGATACTCCTGCGCGGCGATGCGGGCGATGACCTCCCCGTCCGCCCTCCCAGACTTGCAGAGCGCCTGGACAATCGGCTCGAGCCCCACTGCGCTGCTGAACCCGACGCGCTCCATGCACAAGTCGTAGGTTGCCCAATCGCCTGCCTCCAGGCAGCGGACCGCAATCTCCGCCAACGGGCTCCACTCAACTTCGGAGTACGTCTTGCAGGCGAGCGCCGCGGCCCTGCGGTGGTGTCCCAGGCGGCTCAGCGCCGAGCAAAGGACGTTCGCAACACCGGCGACCTCCGATTCGGGCACTCGTTGGAAAGCGCGGAATGCCTTGCGCAACGCTCTGCGTGCATATTTGTGCCGTCCGGCGGTTAGATATCCCTGGGCAAGCGCGGACAGTCGAATGACGGCTTTTGCACCGTTCGGGTCGTGCGCAAACTGCTCCGCTCGCTCAACCTCGCCCAGGCTGGCCAACAATCGCGGCAGCTCGTCCGGCGGATTGTCGCGTCGCCGCTCACCGAGTATGTGGGCCGCGGAGCGCGCCAGCTCCACACGCCCCAGCTCAAGTGCCCGCTCGGCCGAGCACAAGAGACCGTGGTGGTTCCACTCGGCCGCCTTGTCGGCAAGCCACAGTACGTCGGACTCCTCTCCGATCATGGCGATCGGCCTGGTCAGAAACGCTGCCTGCCAGTCGCTCAGCAGGGATTCCGCGCGACGAAGTAACGCGCGGGCCGCATCCGGGTCGTTGGCCTGGTGCGCGGTAACGGCAAGCGTCGCCAGCGTTTTTCCATCGGCCGTGTCCGATGCCGCCCTGGCGACACACACGGCGTCTTCAGGGAGTCCGGCCTCCACGAGCGCGGCGGCGAAGTCGGGCGAAGTGAATACGTCGAGGTACGACCTCATCTCTGGAGCGTGCTTCACAAGAAAAGCGAGCGCAAGCTGGATCCTGCGTCGTCGACAGCTGCGAGGTTTATGTTGTCCCGGAGCGCGTTCAAGACGGGTGTCGCGTCCGCTCCTCGGGAAACTTCCCGGCAGGCGAACAACAGCAACGGAAGCATATGGTGGCGCTCCATCTTCCACATACGGCGGCGCAGCGCTTCGAGTGGGGACGCCCGCGCAAATTCCCAGCCGATACGCGCGGCCGCCATGAGCACGCGGGCGGCTTCCACGCCATCACGGTTGTCCAGTGCGCTGCGGAGAGCGGCCTTGAAGTCCACCAGAAAATATTCGCCGGAGAGGGTGCAAAATCATCGTTTGCCCTCGCGCAGCGCCTGGAGCATTCTCGCCAGCATCTCCGCGTCCGGGTCGCGCGGGGCGTCGCCCGGGCGTCGCCAGCCGCGGCGGGTTTTCATGATGAGCCCGCGGTCGGCGAGATCCTGGAAGTGGGCCACGACGCCCGACCACGCGCCGCGGTCGAAGAGCGGCTCCCCCTGCTGGAAGGCGTCCAGCAGCACCAGGTCGAGGTCCGTCATGCCGCGTGCCCACTCGGTGCGGCGCAGCACGCGCACCTCCACCTCCCCGGGGAAGGCGCCCTCCAGTCGGAACCGGAGCGCGTCGACGTCATCCTCAGGGTCGCCGCGGAGGCCTACCACCACGCGGTGAAAAGCGTACGAGCCGAGCAGCGGCGCGTACGCCACCACGAACTCCACGGGCCACTCGGAAGCGGTGGCCAGCTCGACGAGCCGGCGAAGATTGGCGTGCGCGGGCATGACGGCTGCGTTCCAGCCGCAGAACGCAGTTCCTCCGGATTGGGCTCCATCTCCAAGTCCGGATCTGGCGAGGGCCCCGGTGCGGCAACAATCCGGGGCTACTCTACTGCCGAAAACGGCTAAGTGGTCCGCTGCCGGGGCTCCAATTCATGATCAGACTTGCGCCGCGGACCACTTAGCCATTGGGAGGCTCCGCTAGTGCAGGCCTGTGCCGCCCTGCGCTCCCCAGGCGTCAGCCCGGCTTGTTCACTTGTTCCTTGCGGGCTTCCTCAAGATATTGC